>JAICEG010000464.1 GCA_025924295.1 Vicinamibacteria bacterium | reverse complement strand
CGTCGAGGCCGTGGAGCTGCTCACGCGAGTGGGGATGGCGATGTGGAAGGTGCCGTCGGGTGAGATCGGCAGCGTCGCATTGCTCGACGCGATGATCTCAACGGGGCGTCCGGTGCTGCTCTCGAGCGGTATGAGCGACTTGCGTGAGCTGGACGCCGCCGTCGAGCGTGTGCGTCGGGCGGGTCTGCCGCTGGCCGTGCTGCAGTGCACCACGGCCTATCCCTGTCCTCCCGAACGCGTCGGGTTGAACATGATTCCGCATTTTCGCGAACGGTACAACTGCTTTGTTGGCCTGTCGGATCATTCGGGAACAATCTATCCAGGTATCGCTGCAGCGGCCATCGGTGTGGACGTCGTGGAAGTGCACGTCACGATGAGCCGCGGCATGTTTGGTCCTGACGTGCCGGCGTCGATCACCATGGAACAGCTACGCGAGCTCGTTGACGGTATCCGCTTTGTCGAACGCATGCGTGCGCACCCCGTTGACAAGGACTCCGTTGCGCGCGACATGGCGCCTCTGCGCGACATCTTCACAAAGAGCCTTGTCGCGAGGGCGCCGCTCGCAGCGGGAACGGTGCTGACCGAAGCGCACTTGGCAATGAAGAAACCCGGCACTGGAATTCCCGCCGGCCGCATGTCCGAGATCGTCGGACGTCGGCTGCGCCGCAGTCTCGCAACCGACGAGCTGCTCCGCTTCGAGGATCTCGATCACTAGTACGACTTTGTCAGATCCGCAGGGGTAAGTGCCTGCGAAGCTGAATGATGTAATCCACCTGCTTCGGATGTGCGGCGAAGTACAGCGCGGTGAACACCTCACAGACAAGGGCGCGCACAGCCGGAAACGTCAGCGGGTGGCCGCGCGTGCGGCTCCGCTCCTGTTGGAGAAAGGTATACGCGACGGCCGTGAGGACGACGTGCCGGTGCCAGCCGGGATACGTCCGGCCCTCGAAGTGGTCGAGCCCGAGTTCGTCTTTGAGCTGTTCGTATTGCTGCTCGATGGCCCACCGCTGATGCGCGAGCCAGACGAGCTGCTTCAACGGGGTCGTCGCTGGCAGATGAATGAAGAAGTATTTGGCGACGCGGGTGCCGGCGACGGGCCGCTGCGCGAGCAGCCACACCTCCGGCGCCAGCCGCCCCGCGCGCCATTGGTGGGCCGGCGTGACGCGCACAGCGAGAAACTCCGCACGCCAGCGGGTCGCTTGATGTTCGTTGCGCCACGTGACCCGGCGCCACGCACGGGCGGGCAACGTCGCCACCAGCTGGCTGACGGCGATCGGCGTCACTTCGTCGAGCAATTGGAATCGGGTCGGCGGACGGCCGCCGCGCAGACCGACGACGGGCAAGGCTAGACGCGGCCGCGCGCCGAAGACCGTCAGATGCGACGAGATTCCCAGGGCGTACGGCAGATGCAGCCGATGCAATGTTTCGCGAAAAACGGTGACGTCGCCGTAGGCCGCATCGGCGAGCACCGCAGTGACCGTCACCCCCGCGGCGCGGGCGCGCCGCAGCAATGTCATCGCCAACCGCCACTTTTCTTGAAACCGGATCGTCCGAGGCACATACACGCGATCGCATCGCGCGCGGTCGCGGGTCCACTCGTTCGGCAGATACAACTCGGCACCGAGGATCCACGCGCGGCCCTTCGCCCACAACAAGGCCGTCGTCGCCACTTGGCAATTGGCGATCTTGCCGAGCGCGCCGCAGTACTGCCGGGCGACGCCGACCGAGTGCGTTCCCTGTTTGGGAAAGCTCGTGTCGTCGATGATGAGCATCCCTTCGCGGACCGGCAACAACTCGAGCAGCCGGCGCCAGACCGGCTGCCAGTCCCAGGTCGCGTGCGTAATGAAATGCTGGAACGTTTGATAGTGGCCGGGATCGGTCACCCGTTCCAGCATCGCCTGCATCGATTTGCGCGGGCTGTCGCCGAGCAGGCCCTGCAGGTAGCGCCGCAGCGACGTGCGCTGCAAGCGGGAACTGAAGCAGCCCTTGAACTGCTCCAGGTACCGCAGCAACCGGCGCACGCGCGGCCACGCGCTCTGATCGAGCACCCGCGCTCAGCGTACCGAACTTGGCGAATTCGTACAATGTCCTCAATTCAGATCACTCGCGGAATTCCGTGGAAATCCCTGAAGTGACAAAGTCGTACTAGGACCACGCCCGAACGGTCATATGTCGGCCGACCTAACGGGGGCCGGCGGCGATCAATTTCCTGATCGTGACCGTGTGGCCCCTGCAGGCCGCGTCCATCAGTTGTTCGGCCAGTCGGCACGAAATCCGCGGTAGCATCGCCGGATTGCCATCTGCCATCGCATTGCCATTGACCTGCCATGGCGGCGGCCTACTGACTGCCGCCACTGCCACCACCCCGTAGGGGTGGCAGTGTGGCATGTGGGGTGGCACAGGGTCCGAGCAAGAGCTGAATCAATATTTCAGCAGGCGCATGCTCATCGCCAGGACGCCCCTCTTGATCGTGCGGGGCGAACCAGAAGACATGAACCGCATCAGTTCGTCACTCCGGCGTCTATCGCGGCTAATGCCTATCGAACGGCCGACGCGCCGACGTGGGCTGACTGTCGCCCCAATCGGCGCGTCGCTCCATCGGAGTTAGAGGGCGGCCTCGGCAGTTACACGATCAAGCACGATCAACTGTTGGTCAGCTGAAATCGTTACCGTCTGACCGTCAACAGAGACTTCGTAGGTGCAGCGCCTACTAGCTGACCATCCTTCTTCCCAACAGTCTCCAGTGTTTGTAAATCGCGCCATTTCGCAAGCAAGCTGTAGCCGTCGCCGGGCTCCGACGCGTGCTCCACGCCGTCAGCTCGAATGACGTTGATGTGCCGCTTTTCACGTCCGGATGCGTCGATAACGACATCCGTGATTCGAATATCATCGCCGCGCACCTCGAAGACGATCGTGGCAGTTTGAAATTCGTTAGCCGGATGGCGCTTCGATTTTGCGAGGTTCGCTCTCCACTGCCCCGCGAGCGGACGCGTCCTGCTCGTTTGTTCGACCGCTTGGAGGTCCACATGTGCTTTGAGCTTCGGCCAACTGGCAAAGCCGTACTCGCGGGCCAGCGCATGCTGAGCGTCGGACAGCCGTAAAGCTGAATCCTTCCGGCGCAGCTCCTCCAGCAACTCTCTTGCCTGCTTCCTAAGGTGTTCGAGACTTGGACGAGCGGGTAATCGACGAGACATCTCTCCTCCTGAACGCCCGATGTCCGCCAAACGGGCAAGAAAGAGAGTGAGCCTTGATTGGATTGACGACTGCAGGTGGGATCATCCCTTCCCGCGGACGGGAGGCAGCCTGCGACTGCTGCGTCGATATTACTTCGGACAAGCGAACAGGGGTCGTCAGGGGTGTGCCTTCGCCAGCCTGCAGTGCGCTAAAAAATGGTCACGGTATAGCATCAAATCGCGTACCCTATTCAACTGGTTAGAGTCACCGGCACTTACGCCGGAAGGGAGCGACGAGTGGGCAAACTGATGTCGAAGTCAGAGCTGATTGAGAAGCTCGTGGAAACGTCCGGGGAGAACGTAAGCAAGAGGGATGTCAAAGGAGTAATGGAGGCACTTGCTGCGCTTGGGCACAAGGAGCTCAAGAGAACGGGAGCGTTTTTGATTCCGGGTTTAGTGAAGTTCGTCGTCATTAAGAAGGCGGCGACGAAGGCTCGGAAGGGGATCAATCCGTT
>JAICEG010000463.1 GCA_025924295.1 Vicinamibacteria bacterium | reverse complement strand
TCCGGGACGTACGGAAGCGTTTCATCGGTTGAATCGAACGCAGTATCAGAACGCGGTGCGCGATCTGCTGAATCTCGACATCGATGTGACGACGCTCCTGCCGCCGGACGATGCGAGCTACGGGTTCGACAACATCGCGGGCGTGCTGAGGATTTCGCCGACGTTGATGGAGCGTTATCTGACCGCGGCGCAGAAGATCAGCCGCACGGCAGTGGGGTTGGCTCCCTCGTCACCGAACATCGACTATTTCCGGGTGGCAGACGACAGAGCGCAGGAGGATCGGCTGCCCGATCAGTTGTTCGGCACGCGCGGCGGCGCCTCGATCGACTACACGTTCCCGATGGATGCGCACTACACCATCCGCGTGGAGCTGTCGCGCGATCTGAACGAGCAGGTGCCGATCTACGCCGAGCCGCAGTTGCTCGAAGTGAGCATCGATGGCGAGCGCGTCAACGTCTTCACGCTGCCTGGTGTTGCCGCGCCGCCTCCGCCGCCACCATCGGAGCCGGTTGCTGCATCGGATGCGCCCCCGGATGATCCCGCGGCGCCGAGCGCCGAGCCTGCGGCGAGAGGTCGTGGTGCCGGCGCGGCAGGACAGCGCGGTGCCGGTGCCGGCGCGCGTGGTGGTGGTCGAGGCGGCGGTGGAAATCGTCAGGGACAGGCGCAGCGCAATCGCGCCGATCGGGACTGGGAGATTCGTGTTCCGGTGAAGGCCGGCCCGCACCAGGTGCAGGTCGCGTTCGTGAAGCAGTCGTCCGCAGTGGCCGAGACGACGCGCCTGCCGTTCCTGCGCCCGTATCCGGCTGGTGTGAACATCGCCGAGACGCGAACCGGCGCGTACCTGCGCAGCGTCGAGATCGCCGGGCCGTTCGATCCCACAGGGCCAGGCAATTCGCCGAGTCGTCAGCGCATCTTCACCTGTCATCCCTCAGCGGCGACTGCCAAGGCGTCAACTCCCAACTCCCAACTCCCGATTTCCAAGAGTGCCGCGGACGCGTGCGCGCGGTCCATTCTCACGACTCTGACTCGTCGTGCGTATCGTCGCCCGGTGGCAGGGGCGGACATCGAGCCGCTGATGGAGTTCTTCCGCGAGGGCTCGGCGAGCGGCAACTTCGACGAGGGCATCGATCAGGCGCTGCAGCGTCTGCTGATCAGCCCCGAGTTCCTGCTGCGTGTCGAGGCGGACCCTGCCGGCATCCCAGCGAACACACCGTATCGGATCAGCGACGTGGAACTCGCATCACGTCTCTCGTTCTTCCTGTGGAGCAGCATCCCGGACGATGAGCTGCTTCGGCTGGCGGAGAAGCGGCAGCTGCGCAATCCGGCTGTGCTCGAGCAGCAGGTGCGGCGGATGGTCGCCGACCAGCGGTTCGACTCGTTCGTCGAGCAGTTTGCCGGGCAGTGGCTGTTCCTGCGCAATCTGACGGCGTCGGTTCCTGTTCAGCAGAACTTCCCGGATTTCGACGACACGTTGCGGGAGTCGTTCCGTATCGAGACGGAGATGTTCTTCGACAGCATCATCCGCGAGGATCGCAGTGCGCTCGATCTGCTGCGTGCGGACTTCACCTTCTTGAACGAGCGGCTGGCGCGTCACTACGGCATCTCCAACGTGAAGGGCAATCGCTTCCGGCGCGTCACGCTGCCGGCGGACAGCCATCGCGGCGGATTGCTCGGGCAAGGCAGCATCCTGACGGTGACGTCGTATCCCGATCGCACGTCGCCGGTCGTGCGTGGCAAATGGATTCTCGAGAATCTTCTCGGCACACCGCCGCCGCCGCCGATTCCCAACGTTCCGCCGCTCAAGCCACCGAGCTTCGCTGGCAAAGTGCTGACGATGCGCGAGCGTGTCGCGGCGCACCGGAACAGCCCGGTGTGCGCGAGCTGTCACTCGATGATGGATCCCCTCGGCTTTGCGCTCGAGCACTTCGACGGCGTCGGGAAATACCGCGCGCTGGATGAATCGGGTGCTCCGATCGACGCATCGGGTACGCTGCCGGACGGGACGAAGTTCGACGGTGCCGATGGTCTCCGCAATGCGCTTCTGAGCTCGGATCGATTTGTCACCACGCTGACTGAAAAGATGCTCACGTATGCGCTTGGCCGCGGCGTCGAGTACTACGACATGCCCGCCGTCCGCGTCATCGTGCGCGACGCGGCGCGCAACGACTATCGCTTCACGTCGCTCATCAAGGCGATCGTTGAAAGCGCGCCGTTCCAGATGAGGAGATCGCACTCATGATGATCACCAGGAAAGCGTTGCCGCGTCGGACGTTCGTGCGCGGGCTTGGCGTCGCGCTCGGGCTGCCGATGCTCGACGCCATGGTGCCGGCGATGTCCGCGCTCGCGCAGACGCCGGCGGCCGGGACGAAGCGCCTCGGGTTCATCTACATGCCGAACGGCGTGGCGAAGAATTCCGCGATGGACTTCTGGACGCCATCGAACGAGGGGAAGAACTTCGAGATGTCGCAGATCCTGGCGCCGCTCGAGCCGTTCCGCGATCGAATGCTCGTGATCAGCGGTCTCGATCAGAACCAGGCCGAAGCCGGAGACGATGGCGCGAGCGGCGATCACACGCGTGGCACGAGCTCATGGCTGACGGGTGTGTATCCGAAGCGCACTGAGGGAGCCGACGTTCGCAACGGGATCTCTGCCGATCAGATCGCCGCAACGGTGCTCGGAAAGGACACGGCGCTGCCGTCGCTCGAGCTGGGGATCGATCTCAACTTCCTCGCCGGCCAGTGCGAGAACAGCTACAGCTGCGCGTACCTGAACACGCTGGCGTGGACGTCGCCGACGACCCCGCTGCCGACGGAGAACAACCCGCGCATCGTGTTCGAGCGGCTGTTTGGTGATGGTGGCTCGGCTGAGGAACGTGCGATTCGTGCACGCAAGAAACGTAGCCTGCTTGATTCGGTCGTCGAAGACCTGAACCGGCTGCAGCGGCGCCTCGGGCCGAACGATCGCGTCATCGTGACGGACTATGTCGATGCCGTGCGCGAAGTCGAGCGCCGCATCTCGAGCGCGGAGTCACGCGCCGATGAGGAACTGCCGCAGCTCGATCGACCGAAGGGGATTCCCGAACGGTTCGACGAACACGTCAAGTTGATGTACGAGCTTCAGTGGCTCGCCTTCCGCGCCGACCTCACACGGGTCGTCACCTTCATGCTGGGACGCGAGCTCAACTTCCGGACCTATCCCGAGATTGGTGTGACCGAAGGTCATCACGGCCTGTCGCATCACCAGGATCGACCGGAACAGATCACCAAGTACGCCAAGGTCGGCGTCTATCAGGCGGAGCTGTTCCACGGCTTCCTCGAGAAACTGCAGGCAACGCCGGATGGCGATGGCACGATGCTCGACCACTCGCTGTTCCTGTACGGCGCCGGGCTGAGCAACCCGAACACCCACGCGCACACGGATCTGCCGCTGCTCGTCGTCGGCGGGCGCAACAGCCGCATCGAGGGCAATCGTCACGTGGTGTATCGCAACCAGGTTCCGATGACGAACCTGCTGCTGACGCTGCTCGACAAGGTTGGGGTCCATGCGGATACGCTCGGCGACAGCAACGGACGGATTGCGGTGGATACGCTGCCTGGTGTGTAGCTGTAAGGATCATGATTCGCGCGACAAACACTGATCACGACACACCGAGGCACGGAGGCACCGAGGCAAGCCTTATGATCGCCTTGGTTTTGCTGGTGGGCCTCG
>JAICEG010000462.1 GCA_025924295.1 Vicinamibacteria bacterium | reverse complement strand
GCGCTCATTCTTTCGCGTGAACCCGACATCACCGTCGTCGCCACGGCAGCCACGGCGCAGGAAGCCGTGAGCGAGTTCAAGCGCCATCAGCCGGATGTCACGCTGATGGACCTGCGGCTCGGCGACTCGAGCGGCATCGACGCGATCAAGGAGATCCGGCGCGAGTTCCCAACGGCGCGCATCGTCGTGCTCACGATGTATCAGGGGGACGAGGACATTCATCGCGCGCTGTCAGCGGGCGCGGCGACGTACCTGCTGAAGGATGCGCTGTCCGACGATCTCATCCGCGTCGTGCGCGAGGTGCACGCGGGCGGGCATCCGATGGATCCCGACGTCAGGGCGCAGCTCGACAAGCGCGCGGCGCATCCGACGCTGACACCGCGTGAAATTCAGGTCCTGCAACTGGTGTCGCAGGGAAAACGGAACAAGGAAATCGCCGCGATTCTCGGCCTCAGCGAGGACACCGTTCCAGTCCACGTGAAGAACATCTTCGCGAAGCTCAGAGTCAACGAGCGCACAGCCGCCGTGAACGTGGCGTTGCGCCGGGGCATCATTCACATCGAGTAGGCTCAGCCAGCTGTACTCCCTCTCGATTTCGGATGTTCCGCCGGCGCAGACTTCGACGACTGTGCGAACGCCTCACGCAGTTCCTCCATCGATGTGAAGTACGCGACCCGCCCAGAAGCGATGTGCTCGACGCGCCCTTCGACGCGCCCGCGCTCGAAATCGGTCACCTCCCGAAACTGCACCACGAAGGCGCCGGCGTGATGGAAGTTGGTCATGGCAAGCACGAAGGACCCGGCACGCGCCGGGCCCTCCGCTGAAGCGAGATTGCCTATGAACCTGTCGGCCCACAAACACCGGGCCGTGTCGGGCTCACGCTGAAGATGGGTCGCGTGTCCCTGTCGATGGACTTCAGGAACTGAACGAGGAACCGCTGTACCACCGGCGAGGTGAGGAGGTCCGAGCCATCGGAGAGACCCGCCGTGCGATGCGTGACGTTCTTGATGACGTCCTCGAGCGTTGCGGCGGCACCGCTGTGTAAGTACGGCGCACTCGCGAAGACCGAGATGAGCGAGGGTACGTTGAATCCGAGAGCGCCTCTGGCCTGCACATTCGCGACGTTGTTCGCGCGAATTTCGTTGCTCACGCCGTCGCTGAAGAGCGCGGGGTCGAACGTGCCCACCCGGCAGAGAAAGCGGACGAGCTGTGCGTCGACGATTTCTTCCGGCGCCGGCGGCGGGGTGTAGTCGAGCCTGCTGATCGTCCAGTTCGGTCCGCCGTGACAATTGTGGCACCCCTGCGCTTGGAAAACGACCCGGCCGATCACCGTGCCGAGTTGACTAGGTACTGGAGAGTTCGGCGCGCGCACACCAACCGCCAGATAGGTGGCGATGGCATCGAGATCCGCGCTCAGGCCGCTGTTGGCCGTGGGGCGCAGATCCGGGAGTTGCGCGAGACCCGCCGGTCCCTCGGGCACAGGGGCACCGTTCGCGTCAATGGTGATCAGGCCGCCGCCTCCGGAGACGGCCCGGACGTTGCGGGTGAAGTCCTGCACTTCGTCGCGGACCGCGGACCAATTCAGCGCGCGCTGATGCGAGTCGGGCAACAGCGGCACCCCATTCACGATGCTTGCCGCACCGAATTCGAACGTGCTCTCCATCGAGATGGCCTGGCGTGGACCATCGGCAAACATCCAGGTGACCGAGTCCGTGAGCCCGCTCGGGTGACAGCTGTAGCACGTGCCCCACCCGGTATCGGACATGCGGCCGGCAGGCCGCACGGAGTTCGGCTGCGTCCCCACAGGTCCGATCGCGGTGTTGAACAGATACTTGCCGCGCTGGACGGTCGCCCCATCGGTGCCGGGCGCCGGAAGGTCGGCCGACTGCACGCGCGCGAGCGTGCGATAGAGAGTCGGATCGTCGCCGGACACATCGACAATGGCGATGTCGCGTGAGAGGAAGTCCATCACATAGGCGCGAGTGTCGGTCGAATTCAGGACCACGCCTCGCGGATTCTGCCCGCCAATCCTGTCCTCATCATCGACCAGGCCGATCTCATCTGGATCCTTGAGCTCAATCCGGATGATGTTGCCTGGATCGGTGGCGTCGGCGGGTGGATTGATGGTCGGAGATCCGTCGCCGTTCAGCGTGACCCGCAGCAGCCGGTTCGTGGCCGCCAGCGCGATGAAGCCTTCGTCGGCAGAGCGCTTGAACGCCACCGCGAACGGGTTGGTGTTGAACAACCGCGTTCCGACCGGCTCGAAGGCAACGCCGATATTCATATTGAGCGTCGGGAACGCTTCGATCTGCTCGGTGATGTCGACGGTGGAGAGGCAGCTCTGCACGTTGACGTTGAATCGAAACGGCCCGTTCGGCGAGGAGCACGTACCCGGAATGTAGGCAAGGTCTCCCTTGATCGTGATGGACTCGAGCAGGTTCGGAAACGCCCCTGTCACATTGTCGAACACGGTGGTGAGGGGCTCGCGCAGCAGCGTATTGCCGTCCGACCTGAAGCCGGAATCGGCGATCGGTGCCAGACGGACTACGCCGATGACGGTGTCGTTCTGTCTGTTGATGACCGTCACCCGGCCCTCTCGTCCGTCGTCGGCGCCCTCGCTCTGGGTGAGCGGGCGAGGATCATCGGCAGGCTTCAGTGCGAGGAACTGCGTGACGAACACGCGCGTGCCGTCGGCACTGATCGCGACGCCATGAGGCTTCGCGCCGACATTGCTGATCGTCCGGCTGACCCTGTCGGTCGTGGTGTTGATCACCGAGACGTTGTCGGACGAGTGGTTCGCAACGTAGAGCTTGCCTCCATCGGGCGTCAAGGCGCAGCCGAAGGGTTCGGTGCCAACCCTGATGGTTTTGATCACATTCCTCCCGACGGTGCTGATGACCGAGACCGTGCCGCTCGCCATGTTGGTCACATAAGCCTTCGAATCATCAGGCGTGATGGCCACGCACCAGGGTTCGGTGCCGACGGCGATCTCGGCGACCTTGGTGTTCTCGTCGTCGGCGACCTGGAAGACCGAGACCGAGTTGTTATCGGGATTGACGCTCCAGACGAAGCCGTCGTCGTGCGTGATCGCGATCGGAGTCGACCGCGTCGCCACGGGCTCCGGCGGCTCTCCCTGGGCGGACAGCCCGCCACCTGCCCAGATCGCGGCGCCGAGCAGAAATGGGATGCCGAGAATCGCGAGGGCCAACGCACTCCTGATGAGCTGTCGCATGTTCATAGAACCTCCACGTGCACTTCTCCGGTAGAGCTCTCCCCTCACTCGGCGACCGCGAGAGCAATTCCTACGGGGTATGTCGTTGTCACGATGGTGTGAATCGATACAGCGCGATGCGTCTCGCCGATGTTGGTTGCAAAGACTCATCGCCGGGCCGAGAATAGCGAGCGGCTCGACCGCCAGTCATGATGCGGCGGTCTTGTTGCGGTGATGTTTCGGTAATGCCCCCGGGCAAGTCGTTTACCTTCGGTGGGTTTCGTCTCGACACGACGAACGAGCGGCTGTGGCAAGGCGCGCAGGCGATCGCGCTGAGGCCAAAGGCCTTCGCCGTGCTCGCTCATCTCCTTGAACACGCTGGCGAGCTCGTTACGAAGCAGCAGTTGCTCGATGCCGTGTGGCCGGGAACCTTCGTGACCGACGCCGTCCTCAAGGACAGCGTCAGGCAGTTGCGCGACGCGTTGGGCGATGACGCGGACTCGCCGCG
>JAICEG010000461.1 GCA_025924295.1 Vicinamibacteria bacterium | reverse complement strand
GACGAGAAATTCGGCACGTCATAGCCAAGATCGAGATTGAAGAACCGTATCGCAGCTCGCTGCAAGGATCCTCCCTCCTGCGCGTACCCGCTGATTGCCGCTCCGGAGATCGCCGGCGCCATGTTGACGCTTCGGATAACGCGGAACCGATCGTCTCGAAGGGCATCCCATGCCACGTAGCCGAGCGCCGGGCCTCCGAGCCCAGACGGCGTCAGCTCGAAATGGTGCGGCCAGATCTGTTTGCTGTGGGCGGAGTCCACGCGGGCACGCAGCGCAAGGTTGAAGATTGGATACGGCAGGGCGCTGCGACCGTCGGCGCGCTTCGCCGCGAGGAAGTCGCGCAGGGTCTGGAACTCGACGTTGCGCACCAGCCAAAGGGACGTCGGACGGGCTTGGGCGGCTTTTTCGATCGCTATTGCACGGAGGGTCTCGACCGTTCTGACCTCCGCCATCGCGTTGAGGATGGGCGGACCCTTGTCGCCAGCCTTTGCGGGATGACCGTGAAACGTGTTCTGGATCTGCCAGGCGTAGAACTTCCGGGTCTCCGTTCCCAGGTCCTCTTCGCTGATCAACCTGATAATCGGCCTGAACACCTGCCGAAGGGTCATATCGTAAACCGCCCAAGCTCCGCCCGCCGCCCGCTCGACGAAGGTGCTGTTCTCGCGGAGGTAGCTCTGAAACCGCTCCTCATGGAACATGGCCGCTAAGTACTCGTCTGTGGCCGATTGACCGTAGACGGGCTGAAGCATCAGCCACGAGAGCGCGTACGTTCCTCCCGACACCGCCGAGATGACGTCGACGTCCTGCAGAATGCGCCGATCGTGGAGCCCATGCATCACACCGAGGCTAAATGCCGCCGAGCGAATTCCACCACCGGACAACGCGACGCACAGCCCGGGCCGAGCGGTGTTGTTACCGGTCAGGAACTCCCGCTCTTTCTCGATATACGCCACGAGGCTTTTCGAGACGCGGCTTTCTGCTCCGACGGAGACCGCTGTCGATCGCCCGACCAGCACGAGTCCCATGCCGACCAGAGTGACGAGCGAACAGAAGGCTGTCACGCCACGGAGCCGAGCGAGTGGAATCGTTGTGCCTGCCGTATCGAACCTGTCCTTGCGTACGAATAACGGCATGACGGCCGGGTTGATCAGCGGCAGGCACGCGACCGCCCGCCAGATGCGCCTCCGCCGATCCGACGTTCCTCGGGCCGTGCCTTTCCACACGAGTGTTGCGAGGAACGCGGGATAGACGATGAGGAAGCCAAGCAACGGAAACCAGCTCACGAGAACCCAGACCTTCCATCTCCGGGACGCGCCCCGGACCCGGTACACAGCAATGGGAATCCAGAAGACGAGGATTCCGATTACGATGACCCCAACCGCCTGCAGCATGGTCAGTGACTGCTCCATGGATGCCTCCAAAGGTCTGCTCGGTTGCGCGGCGCACGAGATGAGACCGCAATATTACCGCCACTTCGTCGGGAGATACGCGTTCGGCACTCTCTGCAAGGGACGACCTGTGCACCAATCCCGTCGGTGTGCGGTTTCAAGAAGAACGACATTGCGGTAGTGGAGCCCCTTGTTTCCACGAACGCCACGCACGATCACGCCGTTGAATCCGGCGTCCTTTACAAGAGCCGCTAGGATGCGGCTGAATGCATAATCCTTGCGACCCAAATCGGTTGTCTCTCCGCTCAGTCACGTGTTTGCCGGCCAGAATGTCGGAAGAGTGGCTCGCCGCGCTGGACGACTTCCGCTCCGTGGGATACTGAGTGTTCCAATCCGTTGGGCCAGGAGACCTCGGAGCCACGACGATGATCTCGATGCGTAGCTTGCTGACAACGCTGCTCGTCGTCTGGCTGTGTAGCGCGTCCTCCGCGCGCTCGGCGCAGCCGGTCACCTTTCACGTCGTGCAGGATTCCAGCGCGGGAACCATTTCCGTGTTGCGCGGTGGCAGCCGTGACCTCGTGCTGGTCCAGAACGCCCAGGAGCGGAGCCGCCCGTTTCTGCATCCGATCATGTCGCCCGACGGCAAGGGGATGCTGACGGAGTATCGACCCAGCCACCATCCGCACCAGACGGGCGTGTACTGGGGATTGAAGGCGACCAACGGCCGCGACTTCTTCATGGCCTGCTGCGTCCCAGGCGAGCAGCGTTACCATCGCCGCGTCTCCGCCAGCGTGCTTCAGGAATCGGGCGCGCGCGTATCGTGGCGCACCGTCTACGACCTGCTGGATCAAAACGGCCAGACGATCCTCGTCGAGACGAAGACCTGGTCGATTCAGGAGCAGGACGGCAAGTACCTGCTGGATCTGGAATGGCGCGGCGACGCGAAGCGTGCGGTGACCGTCGATCGGTTCTACGTCGGCGGCCTGTTCATCCGTATGCCGTGGCGCCAGGGCATCGCGGGTGAAGTGATCAACGCAGCCGGCCAGCGCAACAACCAGGCCGAGCAGCAACGGGCGATCTGGGCGGACGTGGGGATGGCGATCGAGGGCCGCGACGACTGGGGACACATCGCCATCCTCGATCACCCGGACAACAGGGGCTTTCCGATTGCCTGGCGCGTGGACGCTCAGTTGGGTGTCGGGCCGTCGCGCCAGATCCTCCAGGACTGGCGCCTGAGCGAAGGCGAGAGTGAAGTGACCCGGTACCGCCTGGTCGTGTATACCGGCCGGCTCGATCCGACCGTGCTGCACCGCGCGTGGACCGCGTACGCGAGTGAGTCGCGATGAGGCGCCCCACCCGACGTGCGTTCGGGATGTCACTGCTGGCCGCGGCGTTCGTGCCGATCGCGTACGGGACCGCGCGCGAACAGGCCGGCGCGACGCGTACGGCATGGCCGCCCGATCGGCTCAACAACGTGACCGAGTGGGGCATCTACCGCGGCGACAAGGCCGCCACCCAATACTCGTCGATTTCCCAGATCAACACGACAAATGTCCATCGCCTGGAAGTCGCCTGGCAGTACAAGCACGGCCTTCCGGAAGGCCCGGGCATCTACAGCAACGCGATTGTCGTGGACGGCCTGCTCTATTTCACGACACCGCGCGTCAACGTGATTGCGCTGGACGCGGCCACGGGCAAGGAAGTCTGGAGATTCGATCCGGCACCGTACAACGGCGGCCGGATCTTCCGCGGCCGCAACCGGGGCGTGACGTACTGGGAGGATGAGCACGGCAGGAACCAGAGGATTTTCGCCTTCGTCCGCGATCGTGTCTATGCCATCGACGCCAAGACCGGTGCGCTGATCGAACCCTTCGGACAGGCCGGCGGCCAGTTCATCGACCTCAAGAGGGATCTGCCCGTCCCGCCCGAGCTGGCGGACATCGAAGTGACCACGCCGGGCACGGTGTTCGAGAACTACTTGATCGTGACCTCGCGGGTCCCCGAAGGGCATGCCAGCACGCCTGGAGACATTCGCGCGTACAACGCCGCCACGGGCAAGTTCGAATGGATCTTCAACACCATCCCCCGGAAAGGACAGGTCGGGTACGACACCTGGGCATTCGAACCGAACATGCACTACGGCGGCGCCAACGTCTGGGGCGGCGTGACGGTGGACGAGAAACGGGGCTGGGTGTTCGCCGCGCCTGGATCGCCCGCCGGCGAGTTCATCTACGGGGGCTCGAGAAAGGGCGACAACCTGTTCGCGAACACGGTGTTGGCGCTCAACGCCAGAACGGGCGAGCGGATCTGGCACTATCAGATCATCCGTCACGACATCTGGGACTACGACCTGCCACCAGCGCCGATT
>JAICEG010000460.1 GCA_025924295.1 Vicinamibacteria bacterium | reverse complement strand
ATCCACTGGGTCGAGGCGTTTCACAACCGCTACGAAGGCACGCTGATCGTCATCTCCCACTACCGCCACTTACTGAACAACGTCAGTACGCACCCCCCAGACATCGACTAAGACCAGCTCATCACTTAAAAAGGCGGCTACGACGACATGGTCCTCGCCAAGACACAGGCGCGCATGACCATCGAGGCTCAGAACGAACAGCGCGAGAAGAAGATCGCGCAGCTAAACGACTTCATCGCCCGGTTCTCCGCCGGCACGCGGTCCAGCCAGGTGCAGTCGCGCCGCAAGGAAGTGGAACGGCTGGCGACGGCGGACCTGGCACGGTCCAACATCCAGCGCCCGTACATCAAGTTCAAGGCCAAGCGGCCGTCCGGCAAGGTGCCGCTCGAGTTCGTGGGGCTCTCCAAGGCCTTCGGCGAGCACAAGGTGATCTCGAAGTTCACCGCTGTCGTCAACCGCGGCGATCGAATCGTCCTCGTCGGGCGCAACGGCGTGGGCAAGACGACGATGCTGAAGGCGTTGCTTGCGGATGCGCCAGGCCTGCCCCTCTCATCGGGCGATGTGGACGCAGGTAGTCTGAAGTGGGGACACGAGGTATCGATCGGTTACTTCCCGCAGGATGCGACGGGAGTCATCGAGAAAGGGCTGACGGCGGTGGAATGGCTGCATCGCTTCGACCCTGAGGCATCGCGCCAGGAAATCCACGGCCTCCTCGGGCAGATGCTCTTCAGCGGCGAAGAAGGCCTCAAGCCGACCGAGGCGCTCTCGGGCGGTGAGACGGCGCGGTTGCTGTTCTGCCGCATCATGCTCGAAAAGCCCAATGTGCTCCTGCTCGACGAACCGACGAACCACCTGGACCTGGAATCGATCAACGCACTGAACGTGGCGCTCCAGAAGTACGACGGGACGGTGCTCCTCGTGACGCACGATCAGGATCTGCTGGAAGAAGTTGGCACCCGCGTGTGGCACTTCGAGGACGGGCGCATCGTGGACTTCAAGGGCTCGTACGAGGAACTCACGTCACAGACCGCGAACGCGTAGTTCCAATCCCGTTCGCTTTCGCACGCACTCATGCTGGCCCCGACGATAGCAGCTGTCTTGAAAGTAAATGCCGACCGGTGAGAGATGTTCTGCGAGGATGGCGGCATCCTCTGCGACGCCGAGAAGGCTCGCCGACTTGGATCCAGCTCGCGAAGGCCGGCCGGTATCCGGACGTGAAGATCCTCATCGAGGAACACCTGCGACAATGCGTCGCAATTCGTAAAGGTGGTGAATGTAGTACGTCGCATTCCCGCCGCGCTCGATGCCGGGACGCAGGATCTGCGCTGTTGGCATTCCCAGTCGGTTCCCAGCGGCAATCTCGGACTCCGGGTTGTCTCCCACCACCAGCACGCTTTCGGCCTCGAGTCGATGTCGCTCGGCGATCTCTCGAAACAGTCCCTCCTTGCCCATGCGCTGAGAGTCGTCGATGGCGTCGACGAATGCACCGGTGAGATTGGGCAGGCGCAGCGCTTCGATCTTGCTCTCCTGCAGCCGGCGGAACCCCGTGGTGACGACGAACAGCAGAACAGACAGCTCGGACAACGCTCCGAGATCCGGGTAGCCGCGCATCGGCTCCGTTACCGCGATCAGTCGCCCTGCCATCCAGCCGGCCGCCAGCATCTCCGGGGAGAACCCGTAGCGCTGCGCGACCGCGTCGAGCGGCAGCCGCCAGCATTCGGCAAACGCCGCGTCGAGCTCCTCGGATGACACCGTGCCGTGGTTCGCTCGCGCGATCGCTGCGAACATCGGTTCGAGCAACTCGCGGCCGACCTCGTCTGCCGGCGCGAGGCAATTGTCGAGGTCGAGAATGACGGCGGTGATCCGAGACGGCGCCACGAGTCATTTTCGATCGCCCGGTCACGCGCTGCACGACGGAAGTCGCGACGACGTCAGCACTTGATCGCTCAGATCTCGAAGAGGCGTGACGCGCCCTTGCCCTTGGCCAAAAAAGATCATCGCGTCTGTTCCGCGAACGCGTCCCCGACTTGCAATGCCAGCGAGGACGTGTTCGCGTAGGCCATGTTTGACGTGACAGCGATGACGATGCCGCTGTCGCGCCCCGTCGTCAGCGACATCACCATGCCGCCGGCGAGCTCGCCGTTGACGCTGCCGGGGTTCGTCGCCAGGGCGACGCGCACGAGATCGGACGGCGTGGAATAGAACGCCATCCCGTTCGCGCAACAGGCCAGGTCGCGCATGTACATCAGTCGTCGTCCACGGCGGGGATTGTTGTCATCGGATCTCGGGACGTAGAACGTCGCGCGATCGCCCGGCAACGGGTACTCCGCGGGCACGAGACCGAGCGGCTGCCAGATGACGTGGCGGAGGAGCGTAAGGGGCGGGAAGTCCTCTCCTTCCTCGCCAATCGCTTCAGGGCTCCATTCTTTCGCCGCGTCAGTTCCGGTATTGGTCAGGCCGAGCGGCGCGACGGCGGCGGTGACCGCGGACGCCGCCGTGCCGATGTTGAATCGCGTGTCCGGCGTGACGGGCGCCCGCGTGTCGGCGTCCCTCCATCCGAACCCTTCGGCCCAGACGACGGTGCCGTCCTTCGCCGAGGCTACGGAGGGCAAGCCGATACCGACCGCTACGGACACCCCGGGCAGGTTTTGCTCCACTACGGCCGCCCGCACGATCTCCCGCGCGCGCTCGACGGCCGTCGCATATTGCGGCGACGGCGCCCGGTCGACGACCGATGGCACCTCCTGCGACTGCGCGAAGAGAGGCGCGGTCACGACAACCTGATGGGTCAGAAATGCCGCGAACGCGGCAACGACGACGCCGACGGCAAGTGCGGTGCGGGCAGCCCACCTCGGGAGCCGGTTGCGCGCGGCCCTCACGCCGAGCACGACTCCGGCCACCATCAGCAGCATGCCGAAGACGGCGGCCCCTGGGGCGTCGTCGGCATCGGCCACGTAGATTCCCATGGCCGCGATGGCCAGGCCGAGGGCGAGAAGGGTGAATGCCTTCACGGGGTTCATCACAGTGGTTGTCATGCCCGCAGTGTGACCGAGGCCCGGCCGCGGAGTCCTCACCAAACGGTGAGCGGCCGATGAGATTCGGGTGAAATTTGCGAAAACCGCCCAGAGCGGTGAGCCAATTCATCCGCAGCCGTCGCGGTGCCGAAACCGGGGCGGATCGCCATCCCGCCACACTCAACGCAGCTTCTGGTGTATGTACTGGCTCCACGTACCACCGTATTCATCGGGGACGATGAGGAGCCGACATGTGCGATAAAGATCATTTTGCAGAAAGTGTGGCGGAGTACGAGGCCAGAGGGCTGGTTACTCGAAGGCAGTTCGGCGTGCTGCTCGCGGCTGGCGCTGCCATGATGTTGCCTGAGGTCGCCAATGCCCAGGCGACCAGCGAACGGGAGGTCGAGATCAAGACGCCGGACGGCACCTGCGATGCGTACTTCGTGCATCCCTCGTCCGGCGCGGCGGCTGGCGTGCTGATCTGGCCCGACATCTTCGGGCTCCGGCCCGCGATGCGAACCATGGGCAAGCGGCTCGCCGGGTCCGGATATTCCGTGCTCGTGGTCAACCCGTTTTATCGGGCTGGAAAACCAACGGCCACTGGCGCGACGCCGATCAAGGAGATGCTGGCGTTCCGCAAAGGCATGAGCGCGGCGACGGACATGACGGATGCGAAGACGTTCGTCGCGTGGCTCGACGCGCAGCCGCAGGTGAACAAGAACCGCAAGGTCGGCGTGCAGGGCTACTGCATGGGCGGTCCGATGTCGTT
>JAICEG010000459.1 GCA_025924295.1 Vicinamibacteria bacterium | reverse complement strand
CGTGAGCGTCGAGCGTGCCCTCACCAGCTCAGCCGGCGTGCCTTCGAACACGATACGCCCCCCGTCGTGGCCCGCGCCGGGGCCCAGATCGATGATCCAGTCAGCGTGTGCCATCACCGACTGGTGGTGCTCGATCACGATGACCGACTTGCCGGAGTCGACCAGTCGATCCAGCAGGCCGAGCAACTGCTCGAGGTCGGCCAGGTGCAGCCCGGTGGTCGGCTCGTCGAGCACGTAGACGCCGCCCTCTTCGCCCATGTGCGTCGCCAGCTTGAGCCGCTGGCGCTCGCCGCCCGAGAGCGTGGTGAGCGGTTGGCCGAGTCGCAGGTAACCGAGTCCCACATCGGCCATCCGCTGCAGGATTGCGTGCGCAGCCGGTGTACTCGCCTTGCTGGTGGCGAAGAAACTGACCGCGTCCCCGATTGGCAGGTCGAGCACCTCTGCGATGTTGCGCCCCGCCAGGCGGTACTCCAGGACCGATGCCTGGAACCGCTTGCCCTCGCAGTCCTCACAGACCGTGGTGACGCCAGCCATCATCGCGAGGTCCGTGTAGATCACGCCCGCGCCGTTGCAGGTCGGGCAGGCGCCCTCGGAGTTGGCGCTGAACAGCGCGGGCTTGACGCCGTTGGCTTTCGCAAACGCGTTGCGGATCGGATCGAGAAGACCGGTGTAGGTCGCCGGGTTGCTCCGCCGCGAGCCACGGATCGCGGTCTGATCGACGGTCACCACTCCGTCACGGCCACTCACCGAGCCGTGGATCAATGAGCTCTTACCCGACCCGGCGACGCCGGTCACCACGACGAGCACGCCGAGCGGGATGTCCACGTTGACGTTCTGCAGATTGTGCGTGCGGGCACCGCGGACTTTCATCACACCCGACGGCGTCCGCACCGATGGCTTGAGGGACGCGCGATCGTTCAGATGGCGGCCAGTGAGTGTGCCGCTGGCCCGCAGTTCGTCGACGGTGCCCTCGAAGACCACTTCACCGCCAGCGGTCCCGGGGCCGAGGTCGACGACGTGATCGGCGATCAGGATCATCTCCGGCTTGTGCTCGACGACGAGCACCGTGTTCCCTTTGTCGCGCAGCCGGACCAGGAGGTCGTTCATCCGCTGGATGTCGTGCGGGTGCAGCCCGATCGTCGGCTCGTCGAAGACGTAGGTCACATCGGTGAGCGATGAACCGAGGTGGCGGATCATCTTCGTGCGCTGCGCTTCACCGCCCGACAGCGTGCCCGACGGACGGTCGAGGCTGAGATAGCCCAATCCGATCTCCACGAACGAGTCGAGCGTGTGGCGCAGCGACGCCAGGAGTGGCGCGACGGACGGTTCCTTCAGATCGCGCACCCATTCGGCGAGATCGTTGATCTGCATTGCGCACGCGTCGGCGATGTTGATCTTCTTGATCAGCCGCTGTGATTCTGCCGCGATCGTGCCGAACACCAGCGACGACTTGCCCGATCCCGAGACGCCGGTGAAAACACTCAATCGCCGCTTGGGAATCTCGATGCTGATGTCCTTCAGGTTGTTCTCCCGGGCACCCTGGACGCGGATCAGGTCGTGGGTGTCTGCGACAGGCTCTGGCGATTTCGTCATCGAGTCTCGACCGTTCGTGAAATGTGCGCGTTGGTGCGGCTCCGCCACCGGGTGGCGTAGGGCAGTGCGAACAAGTACAGACCGGTGAGCAGGAGCAAGGCAAGCGGGAGCAGCGGCGAGTACGTCACCCAGGCCGGAGGTTCCCCCTGAGACAGGGCGACGAAGTTGGCGATGACAGTCAACGTAAAGGCAATGGACAGCCAGCGGTGGGTCTGCCGAATCCACGTGTTCATGGGACCTCCTCTGCAGACGAGCTCAATCGACCTCTGGCCTCTGGTCACATCGGTGACGTCTCGTCCGTCACTACAATGACGGACCGCAAGGGAGGAATGTGACCGATGCCCACACCTGAGGACCGCCGTCAAGGCGATCCGGGAGATAGGGAGCGGCTCGCTGAGCCATTCGAACCGCACCGATCGCACGTGCGGGCGGTCGCGTATCGCATGCTCGGCTCGATCAGCGAAGCAGAGGACGCCGTCCAGGAGGCCTGGATCCGATTCAGCCGCACGGACACCGGCGGTGTCGACAACCTGCGCGGATGGCTGACGACGGTCGTGGCACGCGTGTGCCTGGACATGCTGCGAACGCGAACCTCACGACGGGAGGATCCCTTGGAAGATGTGCACCTGCCGGATCCGATCATCACTCGCGCTGTACGTCGGGACGAAGGGCCCGAGGCGGGCGCCATGCTCGCCGACTCCGTCGGGCTGGCGCTGCTCGTCGTCCTCGAGAAGCTGGAGCCGGCCGAACGGCTGGCGTTCGTGCTCCACGATGTGTTTGCGATGACCTTCGAGGAGATTGCGCCGATCGTGGATCGCTCGGTCGTCGCTACGCGCCAACTCGCGAGCCGCGCGCGCCGGCGGGTTCAGGGCCAGGTGCCGACGTCGGAGTTGGACCTGCGGAAGCAGCGCCGTGTCGTCGACGCGTTCCTGGCGGCTGTCCAGCACGGCGACTTCGAAGCGCTTGTCGAGGTGCTGGATCCGGAGATCGTGCTGCGGGCGGACGGCGGGGCAGCGAAGGGCATGTCGCGCTTCGTGCGCGGGGCTCAGGCGGTCATGTCGCAGGCAGCGGCGTTCTCGAAACTCGGGTTGTCGAACCAGGTGGTCCTGGTGAATGGCAACATTGGCGTCGTGTCGCGCCTTCCGGACGGGCGTGTGCTTTCCGTGATCGCCTTCACGGTTGCGGATGGCAAGGTCGTTGAGATGGACATCCTGGCGGATCCGGAACGCCTCAGTCGTCTCGACCTGTCAGCTGTTGCCGAGTCCTCAGGGGACTAGAAGGCGAGCTATCGGATGCAGTCACCTGCCGGTTTGAAGCCGGCGGCCGCGGCCTCCGATGGCGTCGCGAAGCGCTGCGTGCAGTTCTTGCAGGTTGCATTCGGGCACGAGGGCAGGTGATACACCTTGCTGCTCACATTTCCGACGACAGCGGTCGTGACTCGAGGCGTGGAGCGTTCCAGTCGTGCCTCACGCGCGGCGCAGGCGGGCGGCGGCACGTTGCGTGCCCAGAATCCCCGTTGCGAGCGGCGTGCATTGTCCTGAGCCGCGTCGAGCGCGGGATCACGCGCGTATTGCCGGAACGTACATCCCAATCCCGCGGCGATGATCGACTCGCTGGCGTCCATGTCGTCCACGGTCACGCGAGCGACCAGTCGACCGTACCGGTCGACGTCCTTGCCGACGATGGCCACGCTGCGGCCAAACATCAGCACTCGCGTGAAGGTACGTGCGCGGTCATTGAACGGTTCGTTGGATTCCGGTGTGTCCACACCGTGCAGCCGCACACGGACCTTGCGGGCAGGAGGAATGAGGACTTCCACGGTGTCCCCGTCGGCAACATGAGTGACCTCAGCGGTGAATCGCCGATTCACCAGGTCGGCCGGACGCTGTGCGTGCAGCGTCTCGATGACCGACACGAGCGTGATGCAGAGGATGATCGCGAACGGCTTCACCAGGTCACCATTCCTACTCGAGTCGCAGTGCTGTAACCGGGTCGAGACGCATCGCTCGCACCGCGGGGACGAGGCACGCAACGAGGGTGACGACGATCATCAATACAGGAACGCCGATCAGCGTGACCGGATCACGGCCGCTCACGCCTGCCAGCACTCCCTGCAGGAGTTGGCCGACGCCGAATGCACCTATGAGGCCGAGCGATATCCAATCGCGAGCTGCATCGCGACCCTGCGTGTG
>JAICEG010000458.1 GCA_025924295.1 Vicinamibacteria bacterium | reverse complement strand
TCGCTGCGGCAGAAGCTGGTCGTGCCCAATGACCGCCGGATGTGGGCGCTGTTCCGCGCGCTCGATCGCGGGTGGAGCATCGAGACGCTGCACGAGCTGACGAAGATCGACCCCTGGTTCCTCCAGCAGTTTCACGACATCGTCGAACTCCGCAAGATGGCGGGCCTCGGCGAGTTCAGGGAGATGTCGACCGATTTGCTGCGCACGCTGAAGCGCAGCGGCTTTGCCGACGCCGACATTGCCGGCGTGTTCGGGATCGACGAGGAGCTCGTCCGCCAGCGACGAATCGAACAGAACCTCGTGCCGGCGTTCAAGCGGATCGACACTTGCGCCGCCGAGTTCGAGTCGTTCACGCCGTACATGTACGGCACCTACGAACTGGTGGACGAGTCGGAGCCGACACCGAAGAAGAAGGTCGTCATTCTCGGAAGCGGGCCAAACCGCATCGGCCAGGGCATCGAGTTCGACTACTGCTGCTGTCACGCCGTCTTCGGCTTTCGCGAGGAAGGCTTCGAGACGGTGATGGTGAACTGCAACCCCGAGACGGTGTCGACTGACTACGACACCGCCGATCGCCTGTACTTCGAGCCGCTGACGTTCGAGGACGTCATGGCCATCATCGAGCGGGAGCGCGAAGCGGGCGGCGACGTGTCGTGCGTCGTTCAGTTCGGCGGCCAGACGCCGCTGAAGCTGGCGCTGCCGCTGCTCGATGCCGGCGTCACGATCCTGGGAACCTCGCCGGATTCAATCGACCTGGCCGAAGACCGTCGGCGATTCTCGCAGTTGCTGTGGGATCTGGGTGTGCCGCAACCGTCGAGCGGCACCGCGGTATCGCGAGAGGAAGCGCGCGAGGTCGCGGAGCGGATCGGATATCCCGTCGTCGTGCGGCCGTCGTACGTGCTGGGCGGGCGCGGCATGGCCATCGTGTTCGACTCGGGCGCGCTCGATCGCTACATGACCGGTGCGGTAGACGTGTCGCATGACCGCCCGGTGCTGATCGATCGATTCCTCGAAGACGCCTTCGAGTTCGATGTCGATGCGGTGGCCGATGCGGACGGGGCCGTCGTCATCGGCGGGATCATGGAGCACATCGAGGAGGCCGGCATTCACTCGGGCGACAGCTCGTGCGTCGTGCCGCCATTCATGGTGGCCGAACGGCACCTGGCGACGATTCGCGAATACACACGACGGATCGCGCGTGCGCTCAAGGTCGTCGGCCTGATGAACATCCAGTACGCCATCAAGGACGACACCGTTTATGTGCTCGAGGTGAACCCGCGGTCGTCGCGCACGGTCCCCTATATCTCGAAGGCGACCGGTGTGCCGATGGCAAAGATCGCGGCGCGCGTCGCGGCGGGACGCACGCTCGGGGATCTCGGCCTGGTCGAGGATCTCAATGCCGCTGGTGTCTTCGTCAAGAGCCCGGTGTTTCCGTTCGTTCGCTTCCCGGGCGTCGACACGATTCTCGGCCCCGAGATGAAGTCGACCGGCGAGGTGATGGGCGGGTCCGACAACTTCGGTGCGGCGTTCGGGAAAGCCATGATGGGAGCGGGGCAGAAGCTCCCCGAGAAAGGCTGTGTGTTCATCAGCGTGAACAACAGCGACAAGCCGACGGTACTCCCGATCGCGCGCGACCTGTCGGCGCTCGGCTTCACGCTGGCGGCCACGCGTGGGACCGCCGCGTTCCTGCGGGCGCACGGCCTCGAGGTCGAAGTCATGTACAAAGTCAACGAGGGACGTCCCAACGTCGCCGATCACCTGGTGAACCGCGCGATCCACATGGTGATCAACACGCCGCTCGGACGTGAATCGTTCTTCGACGATCGCGCGGTGCGGCGAGCCGCGACGATGACGCAGGTGCCGTGCATCACGACGCTGACTGGCGCATCTGCGGCCGTCAGCGCGATCAAGGCGCTCCGGCAACAGACGTTGAGCGTGCGGTCGCTGCAGGATTACTACGCGGGGGTCCAGGCGAGGGCCTAGCCACGACGGTACGAGGGCCACGACGAACACGAAGGGCACGAAGGGATGGCCACGATGCACACGCAGGGGAAGGCCATGAAAGACACGAAGTCCTTCAAGGCTGACTTCGTACGTTTCGCGGCCGGCCCAGTGTTTGGCCTTGCCATCGTGTTCTTCGTGGCCAGCGTCTTCGTGTCCTTCGTGGCCGCGCAGCAGCAATCGTTCCGATCGCGCATCGACATCGTTCAGGTCACCGTCGCGGTCACTGACTCCGAGGGCCGGCTGGTCACGGGGCTGACCAGGAACGACTTCCAGGTCTTCGAGGACGGCAACGAGCAGGACATCACGCAGTTCACCGACGCGCGCATCCCGGTCAGCCTGGGCGTACTTCTCGATGCCAGCGACAGCATGCGCGGACAGCCGATCGTCGACGCACGTGGCGCGCTCGACCGCTTCGTCGGGGAGTTGCTGCTGGGTGAAGACGAAGCGCTCGTCGCGACGTTCAATCACCGTCCGCGGCTGGCGACAGCCTGGACGATGCCACCGTCGAAGACACGGAATTCGCTCGAATCGCTCAAGCCATCAGGGGGGACGGCGATCTACGACGCGCTGGCGAGCACCTCCAAGCTCTTCGAGCAGCGTAATCACGTGCGCGCCGCGATGGTCCTCATCTCCGACGGCGCCGATACGGCCAGCGATCATTCGCTCATCGAGGCGCTCGAAGACATCCGCCGCAGCGATGCGCTGGTGTATGCGATCGCGATTGATTCAGCCGACGCGCGCGAGAGCACGCGGGTCAATCCCGAGGCGCTGCGCGAGATCACGAGCCTGACCGGCGGCTATACCGAGGTGGTGCGTTCGGCCTCCGATCTCGGCCCGGCCACGGCCCGTATTGCCGATGAATTGAACAAGCAGTACACGATCGGCTACGCCTCCTCGCGTCCGCCGGACGGCAGTTGGCGCTCGATCCGGGTGCGCGTCCGCAACGGGCAATACATGGCGCGCGCACGCCGCGGGTACTACGCGGTCCCACCCGACGGTCTGTCCCGCCGCTAGTTTTCGGCTCCCCCACAGCTGAGTACTTGACGACCAATCAGGTCGCATATACGATGCTTCGGTGATTGTGAGACTCAGTCTCAATCTCGATATAGGCGAGCTCGTTCTTCCCAGGACGCGCGTTTCCCGGCGGCGCATCGAATGACACTGCGGACCCTCATCTTCTGGCCCCACCTCATTGCCGGCGTGATTGCCGGCGCCATCATCCTGCTGATGTCCGTGACTGGAGTGATCCTGACGTACGAGCGTCAGCTGATCGCCTGGTCGGACAGCGGGTTCAGGTCGAACCCGGCGCCGGGTGCCTCGCGGCTGTCGCCCGAGGCACTGCTGACGAAGATCCGGCAGGACCATCCCGAGATGGAAGTCTCAGCGGTGACGTTCGCAGCCGACCCGACTGCGCCGGTCTCGGTCTCGGCAGGGCGCGAGACGCGCTACGCCGACGCGTACACCGGCGCGTTGATCGGCGAGAGCACGCAGGGCATGCGGCGCTTCATGAGCGCGACCCGCGCCTGGCACCGCTGGATCAACATCGAAGGCGACGGCCGGCCGATCGCTCGCGCCATCACCGGCTGGTCCAACGCCATCTTCCTTTTCACCGTCGCCTCGGGTTTCTATCTCTGGTTTCCGCGCAAGTGGTCGTGGCAGCACGTCCGCTCCGTCACGCTGTTCAGCGGCAAGCTTCGCGGCAAGGCGCGTGACTTCAACTGGCACAACGTCATCGGCTTCTGGTCCGCGGTGCCGCTGTTCATCGTGGTCCTCACGGCGATGCCAATCTCGTTC
>JAICEG010000457.1 GCA_025924295.1 Vicinamibacteria bacterium | reverse complement strand
GTCCCGCGTTCGGAGGACGCACCGTCGGCGAGGTGCTGCACGCAACGCTCTCCGAACAACCTCCGGCGCTGACCGGTTCAGCGGGCATCGCAGCCGTCGATCGCGTGCTTCGGCGGGGGCTGGCGAAGCGCCCGGCCGAACGATATCCGTCAGCGGAGACGATGGCTGATGAACTGCGCGGCGTTCATGGGATCGACAGCGATGGCACGCGTGCACTCGCGCAGACACTGACTCGCATCGTCGTCCTGCCGTTCCGTGTCCTGCGTCCGGACGCCGAGACCGACTTCCTCGCCTTCAGCCTGCCGGATGCGATCGCGACCTCGTTGTCAGGCACCGGCTCGCTGATCGTTCGTTCGAGTGCAACTGCCGCACGCTTTCCGGCCGACGCCCCGGATCTCAAGGCGCTTGCGGCTGAAGCAGACGTCGACCGAGTTGTCATGGGCACGCTGCTTCGGTCGGGCGACCAGTTGCGGGCCACGGCGCAGCTCGTCGAAGCGCCAAGTGGAACCTTGATTACGTCGCAGACCGTGCAGACATCGCTCGGCGATTTGTTCCGGCTGCAAGATGACATCGCACGCCGCGTGGTCGAATCGCTGTCGCTGCCGCTCACAGGAACGGTGCCCTCGACCGATGCACCACCGAATGCACGCGCGTACGAGCTCTACCTGCGAGGCAACGAACTGGCGCGTAGCTACGACGGGCTCGCTCGCGCACGCGACTTCTATCAGCAGTCGCTCGACCTCGATTCACGGTTCGCCCCGGCATGGGCCCACATCGGACGCTGTCACCGCGTGATCGGCAAGTACGTGATGCCGGCGCCGGATAGCGAAGAACGCGCCGAGTCTGCGTTCCGGCAGGCGCTCGAGCTCAACCCGCGCCTGTCGGTGGCACACAAGTTCTACGCCCACCTCGAAGCCGACATCGGCCACGCGCCGCAGGCGCTCGTCCGGCTCTTGAACGAGGCCAACCGGCGTGGCAACGATCCGGAGTTATTTGCGGGGCTCGTGCACGCGTGCCGCTACTGCGGACTCTTCGACGAGTCGATCGCGGCGCACGTCGAGGCGCGGCGGCTGGATCCGAACGTGCCGACGAGCATCGAGCAGACATGGCTCATGGCGGGCGATGTCGAGGCGCTGCTCTCGTTCGAACCGCCTGCGCTTGTCGCCGGCGCCGACGAAGGCATTCGCGTCATCGCTCTCGGGCTCGCTGGGCGTCGTGACGAGGCGAAGCGCTCGCTGCTTCGCATGCGTCGCGCCCACATCCCCGCGTTCCAGTCGTGGACGGAGTTCCTGATGGCCTGGCTCGAGGGTCGCACACCAGACATGATCGCCCGGATATCGGCCTTCGATGGGTTGAAGGTTCGCGATGACCCCGAAGCGATTTTCCAGGAGGGACGCTTCCTGTGCGACGTCGGCGAGCATCGCAAGGGACTGGAGTATCTCGTTCGCGCAGTGAATAAGGGGTACTCCGTCCTGTCGACGCTGCAGCACAGCCGCGAGTTCGAGGCGATTCGAAGCGACCCGGCGTTTCAGTCCCTGCTGGCGGACGCTGCAGCACGTCGCGACCGGGCGCTGACCGCGTTCCGCGATGCTGGCGGCCATCGTCTTCTTGGGTCTGGACGGGCCAGCCGTGATCTGGACACCGCGGAATGGGCCTCCGGGTCCGGGTCTCCAGGTTTTCGATCATGAAGACGATGTCGCGGGCGCAGGACAAGGCGGAGATCGTCCGCCGCCTGAAGACCGTGCGACCGGACTGTGCTCGTCGATGGGGGAAGATGTCGGCGCACCAGATGGTGTGCCACCTCAGTGACGCGTTCCGCATAGTGACGTATCAGAAGCACCCCAGCCCCGCAACCGGGTTCATCCAGTCGACCGTCATCAAGTGGATCGCTCTCTACGCTCCGCTGCCGTGGCCGCAGGGGATTTCGACGCGACCAGAGATGGATCAGGAAATGGGTGGTACGAAGCCGAGCAACTTCGCCGCTGACCTCGCGGAACTCGAGGCGCTCCTGGAAACGATCACGACGCCGGCCAGTGACTACCACTGGCCGGCGCATCCGATCTTCGGGAGGATGTCAGAAGCCGCGTGGATGCGG
The DNA here is from genome assembly GCA_025924295.1 of Vicinamibacteria bacterium. Taxonomy (GTDB): domain Bacteria; phylum Acidobacteriota; class Vicinamibacteria; order Vicinamibacterales; family UBA2999; genus Gp6-AA40. Next base: position 1,734 of record JAICEG010000457.1, on the reverse strand, counting down.
TGGGCCTACCTCCACGTGGACCATCATCTCCGACAATTCGGTCTCTGACCTCTATTTGTCGACGACGAACTCGGCGCGACGATTGAGTGCGCGTCCTTCTTCCTTGGAGTTGTCGTACTTCGGGCTCTCCTCACCTTTGCTCAGCGTGGAGAGCGTCGTCGTCGAAATGCCGCGGCTCTCGAGGTACTGGCGAACCCGCTGCGCTCGGCGCTCGCCGAGCGTCAGGTTGTATTCAGACGTTCCCTCGAAGCTCGCGTGACCCTCGATGCGCACGCGAGTGCCGGGGTTCTGCTTGAGTCCGTCCACCATGCGGTCGAGAACCGCGATGGCATCCGGGCGCAGCGCGTCCATGTCGAAGTCGAAGTGCACTTCTTCGAGGGCCAGCGCTTTCGCCACGGCGGGGGCAGGTTCAGGCCTTGGCGCCGCTGCCGCTGCGGGCGGAGGCGGCGGCGCTGCCGGTTTCGCGGGTGGAGCAGGTGCCGGCGCCGCTGGAGCCGGTGCCGCAGGCGCGGCCTCGGCAATGCGGGGTGGCGCCGGCGGCACATACATCCGGACGCCGTTGTGGAAGCCGATTCGGAATTGCATGCCCCACGCGCGGCCGCTGTCGCTATCGCCCGGGATCTCGCTCTCATCCAGTCCAAACTGATACGTCACGCCTGCGCCGAGCGACACTCCGCTCCCGTGCTGCCACGTCAGGCCGAACGCCGTGGTCACGCCGGTGTCCACGTCCGAGAGGACCGGAGAAAGTGATCCATCCGTGCCGGTCACGAAGCCCGGTGCGGTGATGACGGCCTCGTTGGATGCGAGCTCGCCGAACACTTCGGTCGTGAGCCGCAGGTTCGAGCGCGCGCCGAATGCGGCGCCGAGTCCCCAGCGGAAACCATCCGACAGGCTGATGCCTGACGGATCGCCACGCCACGCGTAGCCACCAAAGCCGCTCACCTCGACACGCCGGCTGATCTCCTTGCTGACAACGGCATCAGCAAAGTAGTCCCACTCCCCTGTTCCCGCGCCCGACTCCTGGTCGGCGGTCGGCAGCTTCATGGTGCCGCGTAGGGCCATCGCGAATGGCTGCTGACGATGCTCGGTGAGCACATTGAATTTGCCGCCGAGGAACAGGTCACCGAGGTCGTTGCCCGTCCACGTTTCGTTGACGAACGGGCGGTCGTTGATCAGTCCGCCTTCTTCCACGCTGCCTGGCGTGAAGAGCGGTCGCAGATCGCGGTCGATGCGTGTCACGACACGGAGTGCGCCGAAGATCTCGGTACGTGGACCCGCGCCAACGGCTGCGGTCAGAGGCCAATCTGAAACGTCAGAGAAGCCCTGCTTGAAGTCGAACTCAGTACGATAGAGGCTCAACGACCAGCCCCCAGGCTTGACGGTTTCGGCCGTGGGAATGAACCACAGCCCCGTGTCTCCCCAGTAGGAAGCAGTCGCCGGACGCTCGGTTCGAGTCCCTGAGTCTGAGTCTCCCTGCGCCCACGCAGGGACGGCTGTCAGCGTTGACGACAGCACCATCATCATGATCAGGCGTCTCATGTGTCTCTCCTGAAAAGCAGCTCTTTGGTCTTTCGACTGAAACAAGTGAGCGATGAGACTGCAAAGGCCGGTGCCGATTTGACGACACAGGCTCATCTGGAAAGCAGGCCTGAATTGCTTGAATTTCTGGCAGAGCGACACTCGGCCGACCCGCGATCAGGCTCAGGCTTGCCACGTCTGGCCGTGGGTGGAACC
>JAICEG010000456.1 GCA_025924295.1 Vicinamibacteria bacterium | reverse complement strand
TGCGGGCGGTATTTGCGCGCGAGGACCTGATAGGACACGCTCAACTCCCACCCTTCGACTTCGCTCAGGGTGGCCTGAGCAACCGTCGAAGGCCAACTCCCAAACACCCAACTCCCAAGCCCGCGCGAGCCAGATAGACTCGAGTCACTGCCAACCCCGAACTTCCAAAGGGCAGGAATTGGGAGTTGGGAATTGGAGATTGGGAGTTGAGTGGATGCGTCCCACCGCGACCCGGTGCACCTGCGGCACACTGCAGGGTCTACTTAGCGCTGCTGCCTTCCGGCCCTGACGCGGTTCGCAGGCTGAAGTTGCACAGGGTCCGGGCCGCGATGCGGCGCACCCACTGCCGGGCACATCGGTGTGCCCAGCAAACTGTCAGTTTACCGTACTGTGCGTTCGCCCGCCTTTGGTCCGGCTAAAGCCGGACCTCACAGCAGTTGCCGGACGAGCGATTCGTAGAGGTGGATGGCGGCCGTCAACTCGTCGACGGCAAGGTGCTCCTCGTCGGTATGCGCCACGTGAATCGACCCTGGACCGACCAGAATCGGCGTGCCCCATCGCGTCAGCAGCGGAACGTCCGTCGTGTACGGGAATACAGCGGTCTCGAATCCGGGCAGGGTGTGCATGCGCACGGCCGGGACGTCGAGCACGTGTTCGACCGAGACCAGGCTTTCGACGACGTGGATCGCCTCGCGGACCGCGGCCCCGCTGCCAACGGTCCTGAACACCAGTTCCGCTGAGGCGTGGGGCGACACCACGTTCGGTGCCACACCGCCTTCAATCAGACCCACCGTGTAGTGTGTCCGTCCGAGCATCGGATCGTCGGGCAGCTTTACACCGCGCAGCACCATCAACGCATCGAGCAGCTTGTCGATGGCTGATTCACCAAGCTCGGGAAACGACGAGTGCGCGGCCCGACCATCCGCATGCAGTCGCACGCGAAGGATGCCACGTGTCGCCGCACCAAGGCGGTTGTCCGTGGGCTCACCGTTGATGAGAAAGCGGACACCATCGGGCGCCTGCTCGTTAGCGACCTTCGCGCCATCGCTGCCGCGCTCCTCGCCCGCCACGAAGAGCAACGCGATGCGGGTCTCGCCAGCCGCACGCAAGGATTCGGCAGCCGCGACTTGTGCGGCCAGGATCCCTTTCGCGTCGCACGCTCCCCGCCCGAACAGCACCCCGCCCTCCTCGCGGCTGGGATAAAACGGCGGCACGCAGTCGAAGTGCGTCGAAAACACCACTGCCGGAGGAGTACTCAGTCGCGCGTACACGTTGAAGCGGCCCTCCGAGACCGGTTGCTCGGTGATCTGATAACCGAGCTGTCGAAGGAAGCCAGACAGGACGGCCGCGACTTCTCCCTCGCGGCCGGTCGTGGAATCGATGTCGATGAGCGTGCGCGCGAATGCAACCGGATCGATGCTCATTGGATTCAACGAATCCAGCGCTCGAGTTCCGTACGAGCGTCGGTCTTTTCGTCGCGATACTTCACGATCACCGGCGTCGCCAGCGACAGTCCCCACTCACGCCCGGCGCCCACGGTCACCCGACGCGAGCCGGGTACGACGACGGCTCCTTCTGGCACGACGAGCGGCTGCCCGGGCTCCGCCTTGATGATGCGCTCATTGGGCAGATCGTAGATTGGCGTCGAGGCCGTGATGATCGTGCCCGACGCAAGAACGGCAAGGCGCTTGACGATCGCACCCTCGTACACGCCGCAGTTCCCTCCCACGAGCACATCGTCCTCGACGATGACCGGCATGGCACCGACCGGCTCGATGACGCCATCGATCTGTGCAGCCGCACTCAGGTGAACGCGTTTTCCGATCTGCGCACACGAGCCGACGAGCGCATGGGAATCGACGAGCGTCCCATCGTCGACGTACGCGCCGATGTTGATGTACATCGGCGGCATGCAGATGATGCCGTGGCCCAGGTATGCGCCGTCGCGCACCGACGAGCCTCCAGGCACGAGGCGCACGCTGTTCGCTGCGCCGAACGATTTGAGTGGAAGCGTGTCCTTGTCGAAGAAGGGCCATCGCCCCTTGCCGATACCCATGTCGACGACGTCGCCAACGCGAAAGCCGAGCAGGATTCCCTGCTTGACCCACACGTTGACCCGCCATCCAGTGGGTGACGTTGAATCGGGCTCGGCAACGCGGATTCGACCGGCAGCGAGCTCGGTCCGAAGCTGCGCGAACAGATCGCGCGCCGCATCCTTCGACGCGGCGCTTCCCTGCGAGAACGTCTCTGCGATTGACTCGGCGAGACTCATCTACACGCGCGCCGCGGCGCCAAGCATCTTGAGGTTCTGCAGGACCTGCAAGATCTTGTTGCGCGTCGCGGCGGTCGGCGCGACCAGCGGCAGACGATAGCTCTCTTCAATCAGCCCCATCGCGGCCATCGCGGCCTTGCACGGAATGGGGTTGGTCTCGATGAAGTTCCCCTGGATCAGGGGCAACAACCAGTGATGCAGCTTGCGAGCCGCGGCGAAGTCGCCCTTCTCGCACAACTCGACGATCTGCGCCATCTCGGCGGGCGCTTCGTTCGACGCTACCGACACGACACCGCGGCCGCCGATCGCCATGACCGCCACCGTCACCGGATCATCGCCGCTCAGCACGATGAAGTCCTCGCGCGCGCCCGAGATGATCGTCGACATCTGCGGGAGGTCGGCGTATTCCTTGATGCCGACGATGTTGCGGAGCTCTGACAACCGGAGGGTCGTCTCGGCGGACATGTTCACGCTGGTCCGACCGGGAACGTTGTAGAGCACGATCGGCAGCGGCGTCGCTTCCGAGATCGCGCGGAAATGCTGATACAGCCCTTCCTGCGTCGGCTTGTTGTAATACGGCGTCACCGACAACAGGCCGTCGGCACCGACGCGCTCCATGTCGCGAGCCAGCTCGATCGCTTCGCGCGTGTCGTAGCCGCCGGCGCCGGCCAGCACAGGAACTTTTCCCTTGGCTTCCCCGAGGACCAGCTCCACCACGCGGAGCTTCTCGCGATGCGTCAGCGTCGGCGCTTCTCCCGTCGTCCCGCACGGGGACAGGAAGTGAACGCCCGCCTCGATCTGCCGGCGAGCCAGACGCTTGACCGCAGCCTCATCGAGCGAGCCATCACTGGTGAACGGCGTGACGAGTGCGGTGCCTACGCCTGTAAATGGGGTGCGCATATCGTGGTCTCCCGTTCAACCCTTCAACACGTCCTGCATCGAATACCAGCCGCTCCGACCCTGGACCCACCGCGCCGCGAGCAATGCTCCAGCCGCAAAGCCGCGACGGTCGCGCGCACGGTGAAGCAGCTCGATCGTATCCGATGCGCTGTCGAATCCAACGGTGTGCGTGCCTGGGATCATACCTGCTCTCGCCGACGACATGTCGATGGTCCGGTTGAATCCGGCGGCGATCATGGCATCGCGCAGGAGCAGCGCGGTTCCCGACGGCGCATCGCGCTTGGCCGCATGATGGATCTCGTGAATCCAGCTGCCGAACTGCGGCTGGGCCGCCATCATCCGGGCGGCCTCGGCCACGACACGTTCAAAAATGTTCACGCCAATCGAGAAGTTGGCCGAGGCCACGACACCGATACCGGCCTGCGTCGCCTCGGCACGCAGCCGATCGACATGCGTATTCCAGCCGGTAGTGCCGATCACCACAGGCAGCTTTCTCGCGGAGTACTGCGCGAAGTTGGACAGCAGCGCGTCAGCCGTCGAGAAGTCGACCGCGACATCGGCATTGGCCCACTCGTCGCGCCCCTGGTCGACGCGGCCGGCAATCTCGACGCCATCGCTGACGGCAAGCTCTTCGACCATCCGCCCCATCTTGCCGTAGCCGACGATCA
>JAICEG010000455.1 GCA_025924295.1 Vicinamibacteria bacterium | reverse complement strand
GACCGCCCCTGCATCCGCCCCTGGACGCCAACCGCGTCGAGCGTGCCGCGCACGACGTGATACCGGACTCCGGGAAGATCCTTGACGCGGCCGCCACGAATCAGCACGAGCGAGTGCTCCTGCAGGTTGTGGCCGACGCCCGGGATGTACGTGGTGACTTCGATTCCGTTGGTCAACCGGACGCGCGCCACCTTGCGAAGGGCCGAGTTCGGCTTCTTCGGCGTCTGCGTGAACACACGGACACAGACACCGCGCTTCTGTGGGCTGACCTGGAGCGCGGGGCTCTTGGTCTTGGTCACGATCTTCGTACGCCCCTGGCGTACGAGCTGACTGATAGTCGGCATACGACTCCCGATTCCTTACGTACGCGCGCTGCCGCCTGCCATGCGGCCCCGCGGTCGTTCCAGGCCTGAAGAGCGGGCAGCGCCTATGAGGCACGCCGGATCTGGCGCCTGAAACTAAAACCCTATTTGTTGAATGTCCGAGTGGAGCGCGGTCAATACGATCCGCGTCCTCTCCAGGAAAACAGCCTTCCAGCTTCTTCCAGTGCGGTCGGAGCTAGATAGGGTGTCCTAGCTCCAAGAGAACCTGACGAATATAGCATGCGCGTTATTGCCACGCAACACGCCACTTAGCGGTCAAGAAGGGCCTCCCCTCCTGCGATTTGAACGAGGGACGGCCGGCTCCAACAGACCGTCTCCCCCTCACCGCTCGGACGACCGCGCGAACAAAGAACCAAGTCTTTTTATCTAAATGACTTAAGCTACTTCCTTCGCGCCAGGTAGTCGACCAGGGCGTTCATCTCCTCAGCCGAGAGGGCCGACCCGAAGGCCGGCATGCTCGCAAAGGGATCCACGTCTTCCGGGCTGGTAATCCACTCGTGCAGCCACTCCCGGTCGCGGGCAGCGCCGGCACGGGTCAGGTCCGGGGCGCTCGATGCGCCCTCACCGTCGATCATGTGGCAGTTCGCACAGTAGGTCCCCAGGACAAGGGCAACCGAGCGCGTCTGCTCCGAGACCTGCGCCGCGGGGGCCCCCACGCGAACCTTCTCCATGTAGCTCAACACGGAGCGCGCCTGCCCCTCACTCATGCCACCCTCGGGCACCTCGCGAGTGCCCGGGTTGATGATCTCGGGATCGCGCGCGTGCGAAATGATCCATTCAGGATCCCGTCGAATACGGATCTCCTCGAACACGCCCGCGGTGCCGCCTTCCGCATGGCATGTCTGACAGCGCTTGTCCTGAACGAACGTCTGTCCTGCGATGGGCAGTGGTCCCCAGTTACCAGGATCCGCGTGCGCCGGCGAGTCCTTGAGCCCCAGGTACGTCAACGCGACAATACCGAGGCCGATGACGCCGAAGCTGGCGATCACGCGCGGCCTCTTCACGAAGTGTCTGTCGGGTCGCCGATCGAGGAATGGCAACAGCAACAGCAGTCCCACCACCACCCCTGGAATGACCATCGTCGCCAGCGGTTCGAGCGGTCCGGGAAAGTACTTCAGCAACTGAAAGAGACTGAGGAAGTACCACTCGGGCCGGGGCACATACGTGGCGTCCGACGGATCCGCGATGGGATCGAGCGGAGCGCGAAACATCACGGCAAACGTCAGCAGCAGCGCGAATACGGCGGCGCCAACGAGCGTGTCCTTGATCGCGTGATACGGGTAAAAGGGCTTCGCCGGCCCGGCAACGGGTTCAACGGAGCCGGAAATCCCGTGACGCCGCATCAAGTACAGGTGCGCCACGACGAACCCGATGAGCGCGGCTGGAAGCAGGAATACGTGCGCAGCGTACCAACGCAGCAGTGTCAGCGCACCGAGCGTCGTCCCGCCTTGCAGCAGTCCCGCGACCTGCTCGCCCAACGGACCGCTCTTCGCGATGTTGATCGTGACGGTCGTCGCCCAATACGCCTTCTGATCCCACGGCAGCAGGTAGCCGGTGAGCGCGAACCCGAGGATCAACAGCAGCAGCACCACACCGGTGATCCAGGTGACCTCCCGCGGCTTCTTGTATGAACCGAGCGCCACGACGCGCAGCATGTGCACGACCGCGGCGACGACGATGAAGCTGGCGCCAAAGAAGTGCAGGCCGCGAAGAATCGGTCCGAACGTGAGCCGCTCCATGATGTAGCGGATGCTGTCGTAGGCGTGATCGGGTGCCGGCACGTAGAACATCGCGAGCACGATGCCCGTGATGAACTGCACCGCGAGCAGCATCAGCAGGACGCTGCCGGTCACAAACCACCAGCCGACACCAGCCTTGATGGGTTCCTCGAGAAGCGCGTGACGGCCAGCACGCCAGCCGGTACGCGAGTCGAGCCAATCGAGCAACGTTTTCGGGAGAGCCATTAGATTTGAACGAGAATCCGATCGCCGTCGATCTTCGTTTCCAGCCGTGGCAACGGCGCAGGCGGGGGCCCGGACTTCACCATGCCGAGATGATCGAATACGCCGCCGTGACAGGGGCAGCGGAGTTCCTTTGACTCCACGTTCCAACTGACTCGACAGCCAAGGTGAGTACACGTTGGATCGAGCGCGGTCACCTGTCCCTCGCCGGTCTTCACGAGCAGAACGACCCTCCGCTCGACGATCTGGCTGTAACCATCTTCACGCGCCACGCGCAGCGTTGCCGCCGTCGGCACGTTGTCGGTGAGGGTGCTGAACGTGGCGCCCACCGGCAGCCAGTTTTCCTCGCGGCGCGCAAAGCTCGGAGAGAGGATCGATCCGCCGGCGACCACGCCGACGGTGGCCGCAATCGCGGTTTGAATCGTCGCAATGACCCGGGCAAAGAATTTCCGTCGGGCCGGTTCCTCAGTCGGATTATGTGTAGATCCCATGGTTTCTCTTCGATACGCGGGCGTGCCATATCTGTTTACCGCCGAACCAGGCGGCGGGCAGCCACGCACAGACACACGTCGGGGTGAGTGTCACTTCCCCGGGGTTCGGGCGTTCTGTCGCGCGCCTACTTGGGCGGCACGACAGGAACGCTGCCGGGGAAGACGTACGCGAAGAGCATCGAAATGATGCCCATGACCACCATCAGAAGCACGCTGTGCTTTATGGTGAATCGGAAGAGCCGGCTTTCGTCGGCTCGAGTCATCCCCGTGGCCGCGACGGCCACGGCAATGCTCTGCACCGAGATCATCTTACCCATCACACCTGCTGCCGAGTTGACCGACGCAGTCAAGATCGGATTCAGGCCGAGGGCGTTGGCGGTCACGACCTGCAGATTGCCGAACAAGGCATTGGCAGACGTGTCACTACCGGTCAGGAAAACTCCCAGCCATCCCAACACGGCGCTGAAGAATGGAAATGCCCAACCCGTCGCCGCCAGGGCCAGGCCCAGCGTCGACGTCATCCCGGAGTAGTTCATCACGTAGGCCAGCGCGAGCATGCTGGCGATCGTGACCATGGGTAGCGCGAGCTGCTTGAAGGTCGCTGTGTAAACAGAGGCGACCTTTCCCGGGCGCACACGGAGAACCAGCGCGGTTGCGAGAATCGCGAAAAGACAGGCCGTGCCTGACGCGCTCAGCCAGTTCAACTCGTAGAACGCGTTGTACGGCGCCGGCTCCGGGACAACGGGCGCAACCCGAATGATCTGGTTGTGCAGTCCGGGCACCATCAGGCGTGTGGCCAGCAGGCCGGTCGCCGGAACGGTCGGCAGGGACGCCGGGATCAGCGCGTCGCCAATCCTGTTGATCGTCGGCTTGATTTCGCGCTCTCCCCACATGAGCACGAACACCACCAACAGCAGATAGGGCACCCAGGCCATGAAGACCTGCGACCCGGTGTGACGTGCCTTGGTTTCCGAGACGGGCTGGTCGCCCTCGAGCCGCATGATCGTCCTGGG
>JAICEG010000454.1 GCA_025924295.1 Vicinamibacteria bacterium | reverse complement strand
GTGTTGACGACGACAATGTCGTCGGCCAGAGAGAGGGCTGTTTCGAGCGACTCCGACAGTCGCCGCTCGATGCCCGACTTGACGATGAGCCGATCGACGACAACTTCGATCGTGTGGTTTCGCCGGCGATCGAGCTTGAGGTCTTCATCGAGTGAACGGAACTGGCCATCGATGCGCGCCTTGCTGTATCCGCGTTGGCGCAGTGCCTGCAGCTCTTTCTTGAACTCGCCTTTCCGGCCGCGCACGATGGGCGCCATGATGTTGATGCGCGCATCGGTCGGATACAGCATGACGAGATCGAGAATCCGCTCGAGCGACTGCGACGAAATCTCCCGCCCGCAGTTGTAGCAGTGCGGCGTTCCGGTGTTGGCAAACAGCAGCCGGAGATAGTCGTAGATCTCGGTGACGGTGCCGACCGTGGATCGCGGGTTCGAGCCGGTTGTCTTCTGTTCGATTGAAATGGCTGGAGACAGTCCATCGATCAGATCGACGTCCGGCTTCTCCATCTGCTCGAGAAACTGCCGGGCGTACGCCGACAGCGACTCGACGTATCGACGCTGCCCTTCCGCGTAGATCGTGTCGAAGGCGAGCGACGACTTGCCGGACCCGGACAAGCCGGTGATGACCACCAGCCGGTCGCGGGGCAGATCGACGTCGATATTCTTGAGGTTGTGGACGCGAGCGCCGCGCACCGCAATCCAGTCGTGTGCCATAGCACCCAGTGAGGAATTTTCCAGGATCCCGAAACGATCATTTTATCTGACCGCGGCGGAGTTGTGAATGGCGATATCCATAGAACGCGTAGATCAGCCCGCCGAGCAGCAGCCAGAGTCCGAATCGCTCCCAGGCCGTTCGCGGGAGCCCGAGCATCGTGTAGAAGCAGGCGAATGCCCCCGCCAGGCTGACCACCCACACGAATGGGACGCGGAAAGGCCTTGGGCGATCGGGTTCTTTGTATCTGAGGACCAGCACGCCAATACAGACGATGGCGAATGCGGACAGCGTACCGATGTTCGTGAGGTCGTAGATCTCGTTCTCGTCGGCGACCAGTGCACCGAATGCCACCACGAGGCCGGTCGCCCACGTGGTGATGTGCGGCACGCGCCGCTTCTCGCTGACCTTCGCCGCCCACGCGGGAAGGAGGCCGTCGCGTGCCATCGCGAAGAAGATGCGCGGCTGACCGTACTGGAACACCAGCAGCACCGCCGTAATCGAAACCACGGCGCCGAATGACACGATCCACCCTGCGGTCTCGAGCCCGGCAACTTCCAGGGCCCTGGCCAACGGGTCGGCCGCGCGCAACTCCATGTACGGTACCAGGCCGGTCGCGACGATCCCGACGACCACGTAGATCAGCGTGCAGATGGCGAGACCGCCAAGGATCCCAATCGGCAGGTTGCGCTGCGGATTCTTGGTCTCCTCCGCCGCTGTCGAGATCGCATCGAATCCGATGTACGCGAAGAAGACGATGGCCGCGCCCTGGTGGATACCGGTCCAGCCGTTTGGAGCAAAGGGCACATAGTTGGCTGTGTCGATGTTCATCGCGCCGACCACGACGAACAGCCCCAGCACCAGCAGCTTGACGACCACCATGACGTTGTTGGCGCGCGTGCTCTCGCGAACGCCGAGCAGCAGCACCCACGTCACCAGCATCACGATGGCAAAGGCTGGAAGATTGAGAAGAACTGGAATTCCGCCCAGTCGTGGAGCCGTGTCGAGCAACGCCCGCACAGCCGGATCGGAGCTCAACGTGACAGCCCGATAGCCGTGGGTGAGCCAGTCGGGAAACGCCACGCCGAAGCCACTCATGAACGACGTGAAGTAGCCGCTCCACGCCACGGCGACGGCAATGTTTCCGACCGCGTACTCGAGGATCAGATCCCACCCAATCACCCAGGCGACCAGTTCACCCAGCGTGGCGTAGGAGTACGCGTAGGCACTTCCGGCCTGCGGAATCATTGCGGCCAGTTCCGCGTAGCAGAGTGCCGCCAGTCCGCACACGACACCAAGCAGAACGAACGAGAGGATCAGGGCAGGGCCGGCCGCGGCGCGGATGATCGTCCCGTCGGGACGAATCTCGCCGGCAGCGGCGGTACCGATTGACGAGAAGATGCCGGCGCCGATGACGGCGCCGATCGCCAGCATGACGAGGTCGCCGGCGCCGAGCGCGCGCTTGAGCGAATGCGCGCCCTCGACAGGCTGCAGATCGGCAATGGGTTTGCGCGCGAAAAGACTCATGAGAATTGGGAGTTCATACTATCAACTCCCAACATCTCACGACTCTCGGCTCTGGGCCTATTGCGGCGACAGCGACGCCAGGTAGGCGGATAGATTGAGGATGTCTTCGTCGGTGAGCTTCGCCACCGGCGCTTTCATGAGAGCGGCGTCGACGCCATTCCGGCCGCCGTCCTTGAAGAGATACAGCTGGCGCGCCAGATAGATCGGGTGCACGCCTGCAAGACGTGGGATGTTCCCCAACCCCTTCATGCCCTCGCCGTGGCAGATGTTGCACGCGACCGTCTTGCCGCCGCCACCGGTTTCAGCGAGTGCCTTGCCCCTTGCGACGCTGCCCGGGGGGACGTACGAAACGAAGCCGGACCGCGGATCGCGAAGGCGCGCCTTCTCCTGATCCTCGGGCACCGTGATGATGCGATTGCCAATCGGCTCCATCCCCTTGTCTTTCGGATCGAGAAAGCGCATGCGTCCCTGGCCGACGAACGTCTTCGGCACCATTGCCGCTTCGACGATCCTCACGAACTTCTGTCGCGGCAGCGAAGCAAACCACTCGGCAGCCTGCCGGGATTCCTCGTCGGAGACATCCTTGGCGATCCCGTTCATGCGCGCGTAATCCTTTCGCACGCCGGTCTTGAAGTCCTGCATCTGCTGGACGATGTACGCGGCCGTGTACCCCGTGAGGTCGGCGGACTCGGGATGCCCCAGGCCCGACATCAGATGGCACGACCCACAGGCCAGTGCCGAACCGTGACCCTTCACGACAATCGAGGGTGCGGGCTTGTGCGCCTCCGGGAACCAGTCCGGCGGATTCATCAGGTCATCGATCTCCTTGGGTGTGTACTTCTTCGTACTCCCCTCGACCGATTTCGGTTCTGGGCTCTCGGGGGGCAACGATCCCGCCTGGATCGGAAACGCCCATTGCGGCTCCCGCGCCGCTGGCGAGGGGAGCGCGCTCGATTGGACTCCCTGCTGCTGCGAGTGAAGACCGACCGAGGTTGCAGCCACCACAGCAATGACGAGCAAGGACAGGCGTGTCTTCATCGCGTATTTCCTCCGCGCCGAGTCTAATCGCGAGGTCATGTCCGGCTCAAGGCCTTCCAGGCCTTAGCGGAAGAGCGGCTTCACGCTGGCGTGACACCGCCAACGCGCACCCGCGGCCATCCGTCTAACGCCGCATGGATCTCCTTGCCGACCTGCGCTACGCCATCCGCGTCCTGCGAAAGACGCCCGTCTTCACCGTCGCCGCGATCGGAACGCTGGCGCTCGGCATTGGTGCCAACACCACCATCTTCTCGCTCGTGCAGACGATGCTGCTCGAGCCGCTGCCGTATCAGAACCCAGACACGGTCGTGATGATCTGGGAGGATAGAACGGCGGCAGGGTTCCCCAGAAATACACCGGCTCCCGCCAACTACCACGACTGGCGTGTGATGAGCCGGTCGTTCACCGACATGGCGGCAACCGCTTTCGCGTTCGCGAACGTCACCGGCGACGGCGCTCCTGAGGTCGTCCTCGGTCGTCGCGTAACGGCGAACTTCTTCTCGGTGCTGGGCGTCGTGAAGGACGTCCTCGAGCGTGGCTACCAGCAGGAGTCGAAGGCCGGCGTCTACGTAACACAGGCACAAGGGCCACGTTTCTTTCCGACAGTG
>JAICEG010000453.1 GCA_025924295.1 Vicinamibacteria bacterium | reverse complement strand
CGCCTACCTGCTCAAGGGAGGCTTCATCATCTTCGACGACTTCGAGGGCGATTACGACTGGCAGAATCTCGTCACGCAGATGAAGCGCGCGTTACCCGATCACTATTTCATCAGGCTCGATGTGACGCATCCGATCTTCCAATCCTTCTTCAGTCTCAAGACCCTCAACATTCCCCACCCGATGTCTCCCGGGCTCGAGCCAGTTTTCCTGGGCCTGTTCGAGGACAACGACCCGTCCAGCCGGATGCTGGCGATTGCCAACTGGAACAACGACATCGGCGACTACTGGGAATGGTCCGCAGAAGGGCTCTACGGCGACGCTCCGACCAACGATGCCTATCGTCTCGGCGTCAACTATCTCGTCTACGAGATGACTCACTGAGCAACGTCGGCAAGTTCACGAATCACGATCTCGCCGCGGCCAACGGTCACGTGGTCGCCGTGATACACACCGTAGCTCGCATTCCAGTATTCGCTCGGAACGGTAAACCCGAGTGACTGCAGGCGGCGGAAGATCAGCCGCAGGAACGTTGGCTGGCACACGCAGCTCTTGCGGAAGGTGACGAGAAGGTTCGGAGGGTTTCCGCCCAACAGGCCCACGGTTCCACGCCGCATCCCTGCTGCAGGGCGAATGCCGCACGTGCCGAAGACGAGCACCGTCCCCGCGATCATGTTGGCGCCAACGAAGTCACCACAAGCGCCGCCGACCGCCAGCAGGCCACGGCGCAGCGTGAGACCGACTTCGTTTCCGACGGAGCCATCCACGAGGATCGTTCCAGCGGTCACCCCGGTCGTACTTCCGCGATAGGCACTACCCACGAGGTGGCCGGCGCTGCCATGGATGTGAATCAGACCGCCGTGCATCTCGCCGCCTACCCAGTCGCCGGCGTTGCCGTACACGTGTATGGTGCCGCCGGTCATCTCACTGCCCACATGGCGGCCGGCGGGACCACGCACGTGGATCTCTCCCTCGGTCATGTGAGCGCCGATCCAGTGGACGCCCGCCAGGTCGCCCTCGAACTCGATGCGCGCGTCGGTCGGATCTCCGCTGGCGTCGAAGAACTCGGCGAGCGGCAGCTTCCGGTTGCCATGAAACACCTCGAGGTGCTGAATCGCCGCCAGCGACAAATTACGAACGGCGGATGGCGTGAGTCCTTCGACTTCGACGGGAACCGACGTGTCGGCTTTGTAGCGGAGCGAAAGCATCAACCGTCCTTGCGAACTTCCTCGGCCTCGTGCAGATAGTCGAGGGGAACAGGATAGTTGCGGAATCGGATCGAATAGTACTTCTCGAACCAGTCGGCGATGTCGTTCTCGATACTGGCGTCGTATTCCGGCAAGACGTACAGCAGCTTCCCCGTCAGCGGCTCGCGGATTTCGCCCTGCTCGACGATGATGCGGCCGCTCTTGATCACCATGCGCGGCAGCTCGAACATCTGCGTCTTGTCGTCGTTCGGGGTATAGACGGTGATATCGGCATCGGCGCCCGGACCCAGATGGCCCTTGTTCGCGAGCCCCAGTATCCTGGCTGGGCCGCTTCGCGTGATGATGCAGATCTCGTACAAGCTGTATTCCCTGGTCAGGTCCGCGAGCGTCGAACGCTCCAGGACAGCCGGATGCACGCTCTTGAGCATGTCCTGACGGTAGGTCCGATCCATCAACAGCTGAATGATCTGCGGGTACGCAAGGAACGACCCGCCATTGGGATGATCGGTGCTCATCACGACGCGCCACGGATCCTTCGCGAGCAGATACCACTCCAGCCCGATCGCCCACTGCAGCGAATGAACCAGGCTCGTGTTCTTGTACTCGACCGGCGCGATGCCGCAGCCCGATTCCATCTCGGTGTCCGACGAGAACCACTTGCTCTTGAACGCGTTGCTCAAGTAGTAGCCCAGCGGTCCGTCGGCTGTCATCGTCGTCGTTTCGCCGAACAGCACCTGCCCCACGTCCACGGTCAGGTTGGGGTGCGTGTTCACATACTCAACGAGCTCCACGACCTTGCTGTTGAACGTGTTCTCGTCGCCGTCGCCACCGCCGTAACTATGAAACTGGATGTGAGCCAGGTGTCCGCGTGAGTCACCCAGCGTCTTCATGGTCTCGAGCGTGATCCGCCAGTTGCCCGGCATCCCGAGATTGTTGGCGTGAATGTGAACCGAGTGCGGCAGCCGGAGCTCGTCGACCGCGCGCGCGATCCCTTCGATGATCCGCCGTGGTGTCACGCCGAAGTGCGCCACGTTCTCGTCGAGGCCGTGGACGTTGCCACTCGGCAGCTGCTTCCAGGTTTCAACCCCGCCTGGATTGACGACCTTCGGAGTAAACCCCTTCGCCGCCCCCAGCAACCACGCGATGAACGATCGCAGCCGCTCCGGTTCGTTGCGGTGGATCGACTCCATGACGAAGTGGTTGTTGCCCATGAGCACGAAGAACCCCTTGTCGATGCAGGGCGTGTCTTCGAACTCTTCATGGACGTGGCGGGCGGCAAGCGGCGGAATGGCCGCATCGAAGGCGGTCGTGTAGCCGAGCCCCGCGTACTTGTAGCCGGTGGCAAACGTGCTGGGCACGCTGCCCATCGTTCCGCTGCGCGTGTTCGGCGTACTGACGATTTTCTCGGCCTTGCGTTTCTGCTCGGGCCGCATCTTGCGCGCGGCATTCACCTTGGGCCCGGCGATGTGGCAATGCATGTCGACGCCGCCGGGCATGACGACGAGACCGGTTGCATCGAACGTCTGGTCGGGGCGGACGTCAGGAGCGGACGGCGGGTCGACGATCTTCCCGTCCCGGATCCAGATGTCGCGGCGCTCGCCGTCGACACCGTGGGTCGGGTCGTAGACAGTGCCCCCTGCGATCTTGAAATAGCCGCTGCTCATGAACGCCGGACTGGTGCCTCGTTTACCGTTTCAGCTCCATCACGCGGCGATGGATCGCAGACAGCACCTCGAGATCACCTGGATGTGACGAGGTCAATGCCGGCCGGAGATAGATCGGAACGTCGTCCATGCGGTACACCGTGCCGGGTACGTTGATACCGTAGGTCGCCGTCGTGAACGAGACCGTTGCCGAACGAGTGGTTGGCGTGTCTTTGGGATCGAGGGCGACGTAGGGGATCGACTGCAGCCGCTCGCGGGCGGGCTGACTGAAGTTGGCCATCGGATCGCACGCGACGAGCAGCGCTGCATCCGCTTCCCCGCGCGCCAGCGTGTCAGATGTCGTGTATTCACCGGGATTGAAGCGCGGATAGCCGCGCGACATGTTCACGCCGAACGGATAGCCGGTCTGCCACGTCACGACGTTGTCGGCCCCGGTCACGTTCCCGTGGCCGCGCATCGGCTTGACGACGAAGCGCGTGAACGCGTTCATGTCGCGCGCGAGCGACAGCAACGCTTCGCTGTTGAGATGCTTGCCGCGGGTCATCGTGAGGCCCATGCCGAACAGGATGACGCCGAACTTCGCCGCCTTCATCCGATCCATCAGGTCCTGCCAGCGCGACAACTCGATGCCGGTGTCGTTCTTCACCTGTTCGGGATCGACCTCGATGCCCTTGGCGAGCGCACGCAGCGTCCACAATGCTTCGAAGTCGCTGCGCGGCTTGATCTGGAAGAACAGATCCATCGCCTTGGCTGTCTTCGTCTTGCGGACATCGACGCCGACCGCAGTGCGATCCTTCCGGCCGTTGGGAACGAACATCCCCTTCGGCATCAGGCTGTACTTCGTGAAGTGGCGGGGATGACTCTCGGCCGGGTTGCCGCCCCAGAAAATGATCAGGTCACCACGGTTGGCGACTTCGCCGAGCGTGCACGTGACCTCCCCCACTCCCTGGAAGGCCATGCCCGACGGGCCATGACACACGCTCGTCGTCGTATCGACCGTACCCGCGATGGCATCGCCGAT
>JAICEG010000452.1 GCA_025924295.1 Vicinamibacteria bacterium | reverse complement strand
TCCTTCAGACGCTCCCCCGCTTCCGTGCTGCCGTAAATGGAGCAGCGATGCAGCGGCGTCGTGCACCCGGCGACCTTCGCGAGCGCGCGATGAAACTGGAACTGCAGCACGTAGGACAGGAAGTAGCGGGCGTACGGCGTGTTGCCCGGCACGTGGTACTTCGCGCCTGGATCGAAGAACTCCTCGCCGCGCACCGACGGTGCGCGCACACCCTGGTAGCGCTCGCGCAGCTCCCACCACGCAGCGTTGTAGCGGTCGGGCGGGACCTGACCGTTGAACACCTGCCACCGCCATTGATCGATTACGAGGCTGAAGGGCAGGAACGCGATCTTGTCGAGCGCCTGTCGCAGGAGCAGCGGGATGTCACTGGACGCGTCCGGGGCCTTGTCGAGGAGGCCGATCTTGACGAGATACTCCGGCGTCACCGACAACCCGATCGTGTCGCCAAGCGCTTCATGAAATCCGTCGTTGGCGCTGTCGCGGAAGATCATCGGCTGCGCGCGGTTGTATTCGCGCGCGTAGAAGTCGTGACCGAGCTCGTGATGGATGACGGTGAAGTCCTCCGCCGTCTGGTCGATGCACATCTTGATCCGCACGTCTTCCAGGTTGTCGATGTACCACGCGCTGGCGTGACAGACGACTTCTCGATCGCGCGGCTTCACGAAGAGCGAACGTTCCCAGAAGGTCTGCGGCAGCGGATCGAACCCGATCGACGTGAAGAAGCGCTCACCCGTCTTGACCATCTCCACGGGCGTGACATTGCGGGCTTTCAGAATGCCATCGAGCGAGAAGGTACGCCCCGCCCCGGCGGGCGCGACGAGATCGAACACGTTCGACCAATCCTGCGCCCAGATATTTCCCAGCAGATGCGCGGGGAGCGGCCCGTCCGCCGGAACGAGGTCGCCGTACCTCGCGCGCAGCCTGGCACGGACGTAGGTGTGCAGCGACAGGTACAGCGGTCGCAGCTGCTCCCACAGCCGGTCGAGCTCCTTCGCGAATTCATCCGGAGGCATGTCGTAGCGCGATCGCCACATCACGCCGGTGTCGGCGAAGCCGAGCTCCTTGGCGCCCTTGTTGGAAAGCTCGACGAACCGTGCGTAGTCCTTCTTGTAGGGCGGTGAGATCGTGTGCCAGCCTTCCCACACTTCCCGCAGGCGGGCCGGGTCGCGATCCTCCGCAAGTATCTTGGTGATGGCTTCGACATCGAGGCAGGTCTCCGCGCTGCCCTCGCCGGCCGGACAGTACTTGCCGCGGCCGTACGACGCGTCCATCGACGTCACCAGCTTCGCCAGCTCCGCCGACTCCTTCGCATCTGTCGGCGAGGCCATCGTCAGCGAGTTCTTGAGCACGGTGAGCTGCCGCTGCTGCGCCGGCGTCGCGCTCCCCGCATCGAAGGTGGCCGCCCGGCGCGCGAAGTCGGTGACGGCATTCATGTAGGCTTCGCTGGCGCGCGCCGAGATCGCTTCAGTGTCTGGCGTGATGTAGGTCGCCTGCGTCCAGCCCGCCTGGTTGGCCTCGTTGCTCAGGCGAAGCATCGTGGTGTCGGCGTTCTCCAGGAACATCGCGAGGTCGGTGTCGCCGGACGTTTGCTGTGCGGCGTTGCGACACGCGACGAATGCGGCCAGGAGTACGATTGCGGCAAGTAGGCGCATCTTCATATCTCTGCCTTCTGATGAGACTTCACTGCTGCGGATTCAGGTGAAGGGTCGGGACGCCGCGCCGGTGCGGCGTACCAGTCTCCTTTGGCCACCACCTTGGCCTCTTTCGGGTCGCCCTCGTACGCCGGCGTCATGATCTGGACACCGTACTCGTTGAACACATCGAGAATGTTTCGATGCAGGGCGCTGTAGAGCGCGAGCATCCTGTCGGGTGACTCGATGTAGGCGTTGATCTCATAGGTCACGTCGAAGGAGCCGAGCGTCTTCTGCAGGACGAATGGGGCAGGGTCCCGCGTGAGTCCCGGCGTTCGGGCAGCCGCTTCCAGCAACATCGCTTCGACCTGCCGCCACGGGGTTTCGTACCCGATACCAACCGTCGTGTGGATGATCAGGCCACGCTCTTTGGATATCGAGCTGTAATTGACGATCTCCGCGCTGAGGATCGCAGAGTTGGGGACGACCACTTCCTCGTTCTTCGGGGTGCGGAGGTGCGTCACGAGCAGCCGCATGCGCACGACCTCCCCCACGTGTTCACCGATCTTCACCCGGTCGCCAAGCTTGAAAGCGCGGCGATACGTCATGCTGTAGCCGGCGATGATGTTCCCGATGAGCGACGAGGAACCGAGCGAGAAGATGATGCCGACGAACACGGTGACGCCCTTGAACGCGTCGGACTGCGACCCCGGAATGTATGGATAGGCGACGATGATCGTCAGCGCGATGATGAACAGCCTGGCGAGGCGGTAGGTCGGCCAGGCCCATTCCGCGTCGAACTCCGGGAGCGCCACCGTTCCATTGGCAATGGCCTGGAAGAAGAGACGCACCATCTTCAGCAGATAGCGCGTCAGCAGGATCAGCACTGCCAGGAACGCGAGGTTGGGTACCTGCCGGACCAGGCCGAGTCCCAGCGTCTCCAGCGGATCGATCAAGAGAGCGATGAGGCTGGTCCCGATCCCGCGCGTCCATGGGAACAGGCCGAGGACGTAGCGCAGGTAGGCGACGACCATGACGATCACCGCAGCGACCCACAGCAGGTTGAGGGCGCCGGCGAGCAGCTTCCAGAGTTGCTCCGCCCTGACGATCTGGAACGCCTGGATCTGGACGTCGTGGACGCGCATCTGATAGCGCCGTTCGAGACCGGCGTGCATGCGGCCGACGGTGCGGCGGCCGACGTACGCCGCCACGAGCAGCAGAAGCGTCGCGCCGAACGCGTAGAGTGCGTGCTGCCATAACAGCCCCGGCTCTCTCGCCCGGCGATAGGATTCGATCGCGCTGCGGATGCGCAGCAGGTTCGCCTGCGCCAGCCTGGCGGGGTCGACCTGCTCGAAGACCGCATCCTCGGCGAGTACACCCATGACGCGTTGCTCGCGCGCCAGGATCACGGCAGCGCCCTCCTGCTCGCCGATCGTCATGGACGCGGCGTCGAAGCTGCGATCGGCGGCGAGGGCGCGGATGCGGCCCTCGATGTCCCGTGCGCGCTGGTCAGCCGGGTAGGAGGTAATGCCGCGAACGAGGAACAACGGCTCGCCGTCGATGACAACCGGGGCGCGAGGAATTTCGGCGGCGACCGCCGCGTTCATGGCGCCGGCGTCCTGGGCGAGGGACGGAGCCTCCGTGGTGAGGAGCGCGGCGGCGCACATGCAGAGAACGACGGGAAAGCGCGACATGGGTCCTCGCTGGAGACGGCGTGTGTGCGAGCGCTGGGAGCAGTGTACGACGCAGGCGCGCCGGCTGCAGAGAATACAGCCGGCGCGTGCCGGGGGGCCCAGAAGCGTGCGGATTTGCAGGCAGGGTACGGACTACGGCATCTGCAGGTCGTCGACGACCCTGGTCACCCCTTCGGTCTCACGAGCGAGCGTAACGGCCCGATCGCGTTCGGCTTTGGACTGCACGGTCCCGGTCAGCGTCACCGTGGTCCCCTGCGTGGTGACGTTGATGGTGCGTGCCTTGACCAGATCGTCGAGCGTCATCTTGGCCTTGATCTTCGCGGTCAACCCGGCCTCGCCGAGCGTTTCCCCGACTTCCGCGGTGGCAATCGCGGCGCGTTCGCCGAGCTCGGCGCCGCCCTGGCGCGCACGCTCGACGGCTTCGGATGTGTCGGCTCTGTCCGGCAGGCTCAGCGGGTTCCTCCCGGTCAGACCCAGGAATCCGGAAAGCCACAGAACCGCGACAACGACGATCATCGTGACGAGCAGCAAACGTAGGATCGACATCTCATCCTCCGTCCTCCGCCTATTCAATCGCCCTGCCACGGCCCTC
>JAICEG010000451.1 GCA_025924295.1 Vicinamibacteria bacterium | reverse complement strand
TGCGCTGAAGAGGGTTTCACCGGGGAGAAACATCACGACCATCTCGGGTGAGTTCGGCAACTGGTCCCAGTACGACTTGTTACCGAGCCTGTCCATGTGATCGCGCACCTGCCTTGCGTGCGCCTGCAGACGACCAGCGCGTCGTTCATCGTCGGTGCATTCCTGTGCATCGAGGAACGCCTCGAGAGGCGTCTTCGCATCGACCACGATTTGCTTGCCGCCCGGGAGGTGGACGATCAGATCGGGTCGCAGCCTGCCGTTGTCGGATGGGACGGCCGGCTGTTCGTCGAAGTCACATCGCTGCAGCATCCCGGCGAGCTCGACGACGCGGCGCAGCTGCATCTCACCCCAGCGGCCACGCACGGCCGGCGTGCGAAGGGCCCGCGACAGGGTGTTGGCCGTCGACCCCAAGGCGACGACCTGCTCCGAGAGCCGTGAGTACGCTTCGACGCGCTCTCGTTCAGCATCCTTGAGTCGCTGGTCGACGCGGTTCAGTGATTCCGCGATCGGCTTCTGATATCCCTCGAACGACGTCTTCGCGAGGTCCAGGAACGATGAGCGATTGTCCTTCAGCGCGTCCGCGGCAAGTGCCTGAAAACTGTCCCGCAAGCGCCGGTCGGCATTGTCGAGGAGTGTTTGAGTGGTCTCGGCAATCTGGCGGGCTGCGATACGGCGCATAACGATCACGACGACGACAGAGGTCGTGACGGCAACGATGGCAGCGGTCAGGAGATCGATATCCAATGACAGCTTGATTCTCACACCAAATCGACCTGCGTGCTGCGGGTCCTGGCAGCTGGCCTCAGTTCCTGAGCTTTCGCAGCGATCGTCGGCCTGATACCATGCCGCCCGAAATGAGGCGTTTACGCCTCCTGCGCGCTCATGGCCCGACTTGCCATCATTCTCGTGTCTGCGGTGTTGTTCGAGGCGTGTGAGGCCGCCCCTCCGCCGCCTGTCAGAGCGTCTCGACCAGATATCCACCTCGTACCTGACTCGAAGGTCTCACGCGGCATCGTCCCCCGCGACAGCACGCTCGAGACAATGCTGCTCGACCAGGGACTGCAGGCGGAAGTGGCCCACCGCCTCATCGATGCGGTCGAGACCGTGTTCGATCCGCGCCGACTGCGATCGCTTCAACCTTTCACGCTGGAGCAGTCGTTGGATGGCGCGCTTCGACTGTTCGAGTACGAGATCGACGGCAGCTCCTTCCTGCGCGTCAAGGGTAAGGGTGACAACCTGCACGCGGAGGTCGTTCCGATTCCCACCACTACCGTGGCTGCTTCAGTCAGCGGCGCGATCGGCGACGACACACCGTCACTCTTTCAATCGATTGAAGCCGCTGGTGAACGGCCAGATCTCGCGATTGCGATGGCGCAGATCTTTGGAGGCGAGGTCGATTTCAACAGCGAGTTGCAACCCGGCGATCAGTACACAATCGCGTTCGAGCGGCTCGAGCGGGAAGGGCGTCAACCCTCATACGGGGCGATCACGGCCGCCGAGCTCCAGAACGACGGGCGCGTACTGCGTGCCATCCGGTACACCCCGAAGGGCGGGCAGCCCGGATATTACGACCTGGAGGGTCGCTCGCTGCGGCGCTTTTTCCTGAGATCGCCGCTCAAATTCGAACCGCGCGTCACATCGGGCTTCTCGGCGCGACGGATGCACCCGGTCCTCCACACCGCCAGGGCACATCGGGGTGTGGATTACGGGGCACCGATGGGAGCGGAAGTCGTTTCAGTGGCGTCCGGGCGAGTGCTTTCGGTCACATCCGATGCAACCAACGGCCGCATGGTACGCGTGAGGCACGCTTCCGGCTACGTCTCGTACTACCTGCACCTCTCGGCGTTTGGGGCTCGTATCCGCGCCGGTGTGGCTGTCGAGCAAGGCCAGACGATTGGACGTGTCGGTGCGAGTGGTCTGGCCACGGGGCCTCATCTGCACTACGGGCTGCAGAAGAACGGCGCGTTCGTCAATCCATTGCGCGAGCACCGCAATATGCCACCGGGTGATCCGGTTCCAGCCTCGGAACTCCAGGCCTTCGCGATCGAGCGCGAGAAGGCGATGGCGATTTTCGAATCGTCCGACTCTTCCGACAGCCCATCTCAGGCGACAAGCCGGGCTCAATAGGCGCGCTCGCTATAATTTCAGATCTGCATGGCCGCCCTCGCTCCACTTCGAGCGCTTCGTCCAGCCTCGCCCGCGGCCGCGCAGGTCGCCGCCGTTCCGTACGATGTCGTCGACACCAACGAAGCGCGCGCGCTCGCCGCGGGAAATCCGCTGAGCTTTCTTCATGTTTCCAGGGCCGAGATCGACCTTCCTGCCGGCAGCGATCCACATGGAGACGGTGTCTACTCGCTGGCGAGGACGAACTTCGAGCGTCTGAAACACGAGGCGCCATTGCTCGTGGAGGACGAGCCACGGCTATACGTGTATCGCCTGCGTATGGGTGATCATGCGCAGGTTGGCCTCGCCGGATGCTATTCGGTTGACGAGTACGATCGCGGGATCATCCGGAAGCACGAGCACACGCGCCGTGACAAGGAAGACGACCGCACACGCCACCTGCTGGAGCTGCGGGCTCAGACCGGGCCGGTATTCCTGACGTATCGAACCAGGCCGGCCATCGACGCGCTGATCGAGCGCGTGATGTCTTCGGCACCCCTGTATGACTTCGTGGCGGTCGACGGCGTGCAGCACACGATCTGGACAATTGAACCGGCCGACGAGCACCAGCTCGTGATCGCGTTCGATGCTGTTCCCGCCCTCTACATCGCTGACGGTCATCACCGGGCCGCAAGCGCCGCCCGCGCACGGCGGGAACTGGCCGGCGCGAACAGGACAGCGGGCGAGTGGGATTGGTTTCTGGCCGTCGCCTTCCCCGACGTTCAGGTGCAGATCCTGCCGTACAACCGGGTCGTGCACGACCTCGCCGGAATGCCAGCGGGTGAATTCCTGCGCGCGTTACAGGCACGGTTCCAGGTCACGAAGGGTCCGGCGTCTCCGGTGCGACGAGGAGAGGTCGCCATGTTCCTGGGTGGACAGTGGCAGACCATCGTGCTCGGTGATCCGCCGGTCTCGGCGAAACCGGCCGATCGACTCGACGTGACGCGATTGCAGGACGCGGTGTTGACGCCGCTGTTGCGTATCGGCGACGTGCGGACCGATAAGCGCATCGACTTTGTTGGCGGAAGCCGCGGTACAGCGGAGCTGGAGACGCGGGTTCGCTCAGGTGCCGCTGCCGTCGCGTTCTCGCTCCACCCGGTAGACGTGCAGGATCTGATGGCTATCACTGATGCCGGCGGGATCATGCCGCCGAAGTCGACCTGGTTCGAACCCAAGCTCCGCGACGGACTGCTGTCGCATCTCGTCTAGCCGGCGGACGCCCCACACAGTTACGATCGATCCAAGCTTTTCAGCAGGAATTGTCATGCCTACAACCACCCGAGTGTTCAACTTCTCTGCGGGACCAGCCGTTCTTCCCGTGCCGGTTCTCGAGCAGGCCCAGCGCGATCTCGTGTCGCTCCCTGGTGTCGGGATGTCGGTGATGGAGATCAGCCATCGGTCCGGCGTGTTCGAGGAGTTACTGGCCGACGCGATCGCGGGCGTTCGAGACCTCGCTGGTGTCCCGTCGAATTATCGGATCCTGTTCCTGCAGGGCGGCGCCAGCCTGCAGTTCTCCATGGTGCCGATGAATCTGTTGCAGCGCGGTGCGACTGCGGACTACGTCGATACGGGCACGTGGGCAGTAAAGGCTGTGGAAGAAGCCAGGCGAGTCGGGACCGTCAATGTGACCGGTTCGACCAGGGCCGACAAATACAACCGCATACCCGCGCAGGCCGAACTGCAGTTGACGCCCAACGCCGCGTACGTACACCTCACGACCAACAACACCATCGAGGGAACGGAGTGGAAGGCGCTGCCTGACGTTGCC
>JAICEG010000450.1 GCA_025924295.1 Vicinamibacteria bacterium | reverse complement strand
TTGTTCATGTAGCCGGGGCGCTTCTCGTTGGGAGGCGTTCCCTTCATTCCCCACTCCAGAAGCTTCTTGCCGTTCATGTCGTACTTGATGATGCGTGTGCCGTCATAGCCGTCGGCCAGGTACCAGGTGTTCTTGTCCATGAAGGCCATGAACGTCGGCCTGGCGAAATGCGTGTCGTCGGTGCCCGGCACACCCGGCGTGCCCAGCGTCAGGAGGCGCTGCTTGCCGTCGTGCGAGAACTTGCTGACGAAGTGGTTGTCGGCATCCACGATCCAGACGTTCTTCTCTGGATCGTAGGGGCTGATCTCGACGTCGTGTGGCCGGCCCCAGATCTTGTCCCACTGCGCCCAGTTCTCCGTGTCGATCATCTTGCCGTCGCGATCGAACACGACGATGACGTGCTCCCATCGCCAGTCGACGCCCGGCCGGCCATCGCTTCCATCAGCTGCGGCCCTGCCGTGGCTTGGTGTGGCGCTCGCGGTTTCGCGTATCGGCAGACCGCCCCCGACGGGGAACTTGATGCTCGGTCCGATCTGCGGAAGCCAGGTGGTCATCCCGCGCCCGAGCTGAACGACCGGCAGCTCGCCTTTCTGCGTCACGAAGACACGGTCGGGGCTCTCGGGAAAAATGTCGGTGGACTGTGACCAGGTCCATCCCTTGTGGTCGGGAAGGCTCTCTCCCATCGGCCTCGGCCAGTTGGCGACCGGATCGTAGGGACCGAACGCGTCGTTCCCGCCTTTGAGTCCCGGCACGGCGGCGAAGCCCTGCCCGGGCGTCCTCTTCTGCTGTCCCTCGACAATGCCCATCCTGTTGCTCAGCAGGATGACCGCGAACAAAGCGATGCCCACAGTCGTGATCTTGACCAGTCGCTCCATATCAGTGCCTCCGCGATTCCGCTGTGATCATCCTCCCGCGCGTTCGAATGTCAAGGACTCCTCGCGTGGCTGAGCGAGACTCGGAATGGTGATTTGCGCCTCTTGATGGCGTGGCGGTCGCGCAAAATCGTGCGAGCCGTCGCTGCGACATGAGCGTCTTGACGTGCTCGAGAGTAGAGATCAGGATGTCCCTGTGCAACGCTCGCGCTGCCCGTGGTGGATCCATCTCTGGGTCGCGTCGTTTCTGGGCTACTTCAGCCTGGTGATGTTTTCGACGTTCTATCCGCCTGCTGGCCTGGGTGTCCGAGTTGGAACAACGGGGGCCGACGGCCTGATCGTCACCGGTGTGTTTCCTGGATACGAAGCGGATGCAATGGGCGTTCAGCCGGGCGACCGCCTCGTCGCGATCAACGGTCGCCGGCTCCGCAACATGTGGGAATATTCCGCGTTCAGCGCCAGTACGAGCGTTGGCGAGGAACGAAGGTGGTTGTTGGAGCGCTCGGGCGCGCAGTTTTCGGTCACGCTTGCGGCACGGCGTCGCGAGTTTTTCCCCCTTCTTCGTTTCCTGCCCGTTAACCTCGGCCTTCTCGCCTCGCTCGTCTTTTCGCTGATCGTGATCTATAGCCGGCCCGAGGATCACGTCGCCCGGCTCGGCGCGCTCCTGCTCGCGTCGATAGCCTGCGGCTCGCCGCCTACGGCCAGCCAGTTCTTGCCGTGGCCAGCGGGCCTCGCGGGAACGTGGCGTCATTTGCCGGTCCCCATCGGAGCGCTAATGTGGCCTGCCTGCTTGAGCATGGTCACAGTCGGCGCGATCATGTTCAGTTTCTTCGCCGTGTTTCCGCGACCTGTCATCCGGCGCGCATGGATCTGGATTGTCGCGCTCATTCCTGCCACTGCTGTCGCAGCGTGGTTGGGGAGCTATCTGATGGTCGTCGTCTATCAGCCGGAACGCGCACTCGATCTCTATCAGCCTCTCTGGCTCGGCATCGCGGGCCTCGCGAGCATCCCGGCGTACCACGCAGCCGGCATTGCGATGCTCGTCTGGAACTATCGCCGGTTGACCGATCTCAACGAGCGGCGGCGTGTGCGAGTGCTCCTCGCCGGCATCGCGTCCGCCGGCGTCGGCCTCGCGTTCTTCGTCGCGCCCATCGTGGTCATGAACCTCGGCTTCGGGTCCAGCCCGTTCTTCTTCTTTCTGGCTGGTCCCTCCTTTGTGATGGCGGGGTTGCTGGTCGTCGCGCTGCCGTGCTCCTTTGCCTATGCCATCATCGCGCAGCGGCTGTTCGAGATCAGGATCATCATTCGCCAGGGCCTTCAGTACGCGTTCGCGCGGCGATCCATCCTCATGCTCGTGCCTGTCCTCATTGCATGGCTCATCGTCGATCTGGTGGTTCACGCCGACCAACCGCTTATCGACGTCATCCAGGCGCGCGGCTGGGCGTATGGAGCAATGCTGGGAGTGGCCCTTGCGGCTTACTGGAATCGCGATCACTGGATGTTGGTGCTCGACCGGCGGTTCTTTCGTGAGCGCTACGACGCCCACCAGATTTTGAGACAGGTGATTGAAGATGTGCGGGCCGCCGCGACGCTCGACGCCGTCGCCCCGCTGGTGGTGTCGCGCATGAGTGCCGCGTTCCACTCGTCTTCTATCGCATTGCTGGAAAGCGAGCCCCACCAACACGCCTTTCGCGTCGTCGCCATCACGCCTGGCGCGAACGTCGTCCCACGGCTGACGCGAGACAGCACGCTGGTCGGCCTTGCACGGGTGCTAGGGAGGCCATTTGACGCCTCGAGCTTCCAGGCCACCACTCCGTCGGCGCCGGTTGATCTGGTTGCGCCGATCGTCACGGGCGGGGCCCACCAGCGCGAAGCAGTGCTGGTGCTCGGCACGAAGCGATCGGAGGAGCCGTACGACCATGATGATCGGGAACTGGTGACATCGGTGGCTGCGAGCCTCGCTCTGCTGCTGGGACGGCGGCCGAACGAGGGTGAGACCGACGATGGCTTCGCCGAGTGCCCGCGATGCGGGGTCTGTAACGGCGTCAATACGACCCGCTGCGCTGAGGATGGAGCATCGCTCGTTCGCGTCAGTATTCCGAGGGTTCTCGGTGGGCGTTACACGATTCAGCGGCGGCTCGGGCGAGGAGGCATGGGCACTGTCTACGAGGCTCGCGACGGCGCGCTTGACCGTCTCGTCGCCGTCAAAATGATTCGGGACGACATGGTTGGCAGCCCGGACACGGTCGACCGATTCCGCCAGGAGGCTCTCGTGGCGGCAAGCTTCGCGCATCCGAACGTGGTGACGGTCTACGATTTCGGCGTCACCGATGATGCCCGCGGATACCTGGTCATGGAGCGCTTGAGCGGTGCGACGGTTGGGGAAACACTGCGGCGTGACGGCTTCCTGGCGCCGGCGCGCGTGCTCCATATCATGCGCGGAGTCTGCCACGCAGTCGATGCCGCGCATCGCCGACAACTTGTCCATCGCGACTTGAAGCCAGACAACGTCTTTCTCACGCAGGAAGAGGTCCCGAAAGTGCTGGACTTCGGGATTGCGAAGTTCGTCCGGTCGGCGCCGGGCACAACGGCTCTCACCGCCACGGGTGTCGTTGTTGGTACGGTTGCGTACATGTCGCCGGAACAGCTTCGAGGTGGCGAGCCAAATCCCTCGTGGGACACCTGGGCGCTCGCAGTGATTGCCTACGAGATGCTGGCAAGCGTACGACCCTTTGCCGCAGCGAACTCCCTCGATTGGTTTCCCCAATTGCAGCCGGACATGTGGGTTCGCCTGACCGATCGACAGCCGGAACTCCCGGCTGCGCTGGCTTCCCTGTTTGACCGGGCCTTCTCACTCGATCCGGCCGAGCGCCCCTCTGGCGCGCTCGTGTTCATGAACGGCCTCGAGCAAGCCTTCGATAGGCAACAACCGTCCGGGAGGACGGCGTGAAGTGGATTACTCGGCCGACCGTGCTAATGTCACGGCGCCATCGCGGAGGCACACATGAGAATCGGTTCATTCGTCATCGCGGCGCTGCTGGTGGCGACGTCCGCCCGGGCGCATCACAGCAACTCGGCGTTCGACGGCGACAAGGTGATGGTGCTCACGGGCACAGT
>JAICEG010000449.1 GCA_025924295.1 Vicinamibacteria bacterium | reverse complement strand
GTACATCGACGAATCGAACGAGGGCTTGACCATGGCGACAGACGCCGCGACACCCAACATATTGCTTGTCATCTCAGACGATCTCGGGGAAGGTTCGGTGACCATCACCGGCAGCGGAGCCACACGCGCGATCGAGGTGCACAGCGTGGACGTCAACTCCGTGGACATTGTCGGGGCGCTGCCGAACGTCAGCCGCTTGCTGCGCAACGGGGTGTACTTTTCACAGGCCTGGGCTCAGCCGGCGTGTTCGCCGACCCGGGCCTCCATCTTTACAGGTCTGCAGCCGTGGAAGCACGGAGTGGGAAGTCCGGTTGGGAATCCGCAACTCGACTCCGCGGCAGGCTTTACGACGCTTCCGAATCTGTTGCCAGCCGGCTACGTCTCCGGGTTGTTCGGCAAGTGGCATCTTGGCAGCGTTGCCGGGACGCGGCCGACCGACCACGATTGGGACAGGCATGTCGGCACACTGGGTGGCGTGCTGGGCGACTATTACAACTGGAACATCGTCGATTCGGATACCGGTTACGCACCGGTCAATCTCGACGCCGTGGCCAACCCGACAGATTACGCGACACTTCGCACCGTCAGCGAAGCGGCGGCATGGATCAACGGCCTGGCACCGGACGTCCCGTGGTTCGCCACGGTTGCGTTCCATACCCCGCACGATCCGTTTCACCTCCCGCCGGGCGGTTTCGATCCTGCGACCGCAGGCGATCCCGCTCCCGCAGATCCCACGAACCCGGATCACTACGACTACCTGTACAACCTGATGGCCCAGAACATGGACGGCAACATCGGCCGGTTGCTGGGCACCGTCGGGCAGCCGGGCGGTTTGCGCTATTTCGATCCGATTCCCGAAGACCAGCTATCCAATACCATCATCATCTTCATCGGCGACAACGGCTCTCCTTCGGAGACGGCCCTCGAAGAACCGAAGACCGAAATCCACGAAGGCGGCGTGCGCATCCCGATGATCATCGCCGACGGTCAGGCAGTGGTGAACGAGATCAACGGGCAGGCGGTCACGCCGAGGTTCCTGCACGCGTCGCGGCTGAACTCAACGACGCCGTTCATGGCCCACGTCGTCGACCTGTACATGACGATTGTCCGGCTGGTGGACCCGGCCGCGAACGCGTTTCCCAGCGACACCGATTCCAAGGACTTCAGCAACCTGGTGAAGAGCTCGAGGATACGCCTGCCGCAGGGACCGACTGGTCCCGTCTGGCCCGGAGGCCCGATCGATCCGGGCGACATTCTTCCGCCGATCAACATCCTCATACCCGTCCGCTTCTTCAATTTTTCACAGTGGTACACGGCGACCGGAACACGGGCGACCATTCGGAACGCCACCTACAAACTGAACTACGACGACTCCGCTACCCCGGAGTACACGCTTTATAAGTACGTCGGCGGCGAGATACCCAATCGCGAAGACGACGGCAGCGCAACGGATTTGTTCAGCGTCGCACTGGACGGCACGGATCCCGACGCCCAGACCAGTCTCAATCTGCTGCTGGACGAGTTGATCGCCAACTACCAGCGGGACGAAACCCAGGTGTTCCCCGATCCGCGGTAGAGCTGTCAGGAGTAATCAGCTGGCAGTCGAGCGTCGGCTCGCCAGCCGATGCCGACTCAGTGAATGGCCGGGGACAGAGGCACCCGCGCGCGGAACCGCGTTCCGGCACCGGGCCGCGACTCGATCGAGGACTCGCCACCGACCAGGCTGAGCCTCTCTCTCATTCCAACCAATCCGAGAGCGCGATCGGCCACGACCGCCTTCGGGTCGAAACCGATGCCATCGTCGGCGATCTCGAGGTGAATCGCATAGGCATGAGCGCGAAGCGACACGGTCACGCGACGCGACGCGGCGTGCTTGACCACGTTCTGCAGTGCCTCCTGCACGACGCGGAACAGAACGAGCGAGACGTCGGCTGGCAAATGACGTGGCACTGCTTCCTCGTGCACGTCGATCGTCACACCATGTTGCGCAGACAACTCGTCGCAGTAGATGCTGGCGGCCGCAGCGAGGCCGAGCAGATCCAGTTTCGAGCTATGCAACTGGTCGGAGATCGCGAACATCTCGACCGATAGCTGGGAAAGCTGCCGCCTCACGTCCTCGGCCCGGCTCCGAATCTCGTCTTCATGGCCGTCGACAGGTGCCTGACTGACCTCCTGCAGCCCCATCGTCAGCACCGTCATCCGCTGGCAGAGGTCCTCCTTGATTTCTCTGGCGACCACAGCGCGTTCCTGCTCCTGGGCCTGCATGAGCCGCCGGCTCAAGCCCGAAAGGGCGGACCTGGCGAGCGCGAGATCCGTCACGTCGATTCCCGAGCCGACGTAGCCCGCAAAGGTGCCGTCGGCGAGAACCCGTGGCACGGCCGTATCGAGGATCCACCGGTACTCGCCGTCGCGGCGTCGGAGGCGGTATTCGAGGCGGAACGGTTCACGGCGCTCCAAGGCGCGCCGGTATATTTCAATGCAGCGCGGTATGTCATCAGCGTGCACCACGTCACTCCAGCCGGTGCCCAGTTGCGCTTCGAGCGGCCCACCCGTGAAGTCCAGCCGCGCGCGATTGACGTGCGTACACAAGTCGTCCGGCCCGGACGTCCAGAGCATGACCGGCGCCGCATCCAGCAACTGGTGGAGGCGCGAATCGGTTTGATGCAGGGATCCTCGTGCACGACGTTGCCTGGTCTGACTTACCAGCAGCGCCACGACCAGCATCGCCTGGATCCCTGCGACGGTCGCGAACACCATCGTCGGACTCTGGTAGCGCTGCCATGTCGTGGGCTCTCGAAACCTGATCGTGCTTCCTGCCGGGAGGAGGTCCTCGCGGATGCCCCATCGGTCCAGCTCGCGCCCGTCGAAGACGGGAGCACCCAGCAACTGTGTCGGCGTACTGATACTGCGTCCTGGGTTCCCGTCCAACAAGCGAAGTGCGACCGTTGTCGTGTTGTGACTCAATTCTTCCACGGAGAGCAGCGGTCCGCCGACGATGCCCTGGCCGAGTTGACGGCTGTGCATCCCGAAGATTGGCGCATTGGCCGCTGCATGCAGGTCGGCCACTACGCGATCGGTGGCGTGAGGGATCCCCTTGGCGTCGAGCGAGAGCATCCCGTAGAGGATGGCGGAATGCCGCGGCAGTCGCGCACAACGGATCAACATTTCCTCGAACGAGAGGTCGTTGGCCCAGGAGAACGTCACGCGGTCTTCGAATCGTCGAAACTCGCTCTTCATCTCGGCGAGCCAGATCTCTTCGAGATGAGATGCGCCGACGACGACGAAAATCGTCTTCGTGTCGGGGAGGACCTGGAGGATGTTCTCGACTGCCCGCGCGACCTGATGGTTCACCGCGACGGCTGTGTCGTTTTCACCAAGGTGCTCGACGAAGCGCTCGTCAACACCGGAGAGCAGCATCGGAGCCGACGGGAAAAGCCGATGCCGGTTCCGCTGGGCGAAGACGACCGCGGGCCCACCGATGGGCACGACGAGGTCGGGCTGACGCCCCGCCAGCATCGACTTCACCTGAGCGACCATCGAGTCTGGTGGCGCCGTGCGGGTGGCGCGGGCTGGTTGCAGCGACACCTCGATGAAATCGATGGGTTCCTTCGATGTGCGACTCAGTTCCGGGCGGAACTCAGCGGCGAACTCGCGATGCGGAGCGAAGTCACGTTCGTACGAATACAGCAGGAGCACCTGCCTGGGCTCGGTCTGCGTAGCGCCAACCGACGCGCAGGCCAGCATCGCCAGGGTGCACGAGAACGTGAGACCGCCGTGCAATTTGGGGAAACGGCGAGGCCCCCGGACGCGCTGCATTTTCGACTGCGATGGAGAAATTGTACGACAGTTCACCGGGCGCACGTCTTGATCGTAATCAAACACCCACAGTCGTCGAACGTGCTCCCACCGACGATTCCTTGTACACGCGATACGCCTCCTCGAACATCTGATCGCGGCTCTCGAATCGCGATTCCTCCCAGCAGGCGAGCGGCGACAG
>JAICEG010000448.1 GCA_025924295.1 Vicinamibacteria bacterium | reverse complement strand
TTAGACACCGATGGACACAAAACCGGCAGTTCAGCACGAGGGCAGTTCAGCGTTCAGGGTTCACGGTTCAGGCGTTCGTGTTCGAGGTTCGTGTTCAGGGTTCGCGGTTCGGGGTTCAACGTTCGGCGCTACGGAACCCAGAACACATGAACCCAGAACATGGAACCCGAACGCTGAACACGAACCGTGAACCCTGAACCTTGAACCGTGAACTGCATGATTACTCTACGAACTGTGGCGCCTTCGGCAGCTTGGCGTGCGTGGCGATGTCGTGCTCGATCCAGAGCTCGGCCTTGTTCTGTTTCAGGAACGCCTCGACCTTCTGCCTCGACGCGCGCGATTGGTCGGCGTTGAACTCGAAAGTCGGGATCCGGCCGGTCGTGCGCTCTTCGGGATAGTGATAGAGGTCGCCGCCGAGGAGAACCCCTCCGCGCTTGGCGAGACGGACGAACACCACCTGGTGCCCGGGCGTGTGTCCTGGCGTCGACATGACGACGACGCTGCCGTCACCGAACACGTCGAGATCTTCGTTGTTGAGGATGCGCGTCTTGGAATTGCGCAACGCGCTGTAGTGCGCGGGCTGAATGATGCCCTGCGGCTTGTCCGCCAGCATGTAGTCCCGCTCCGCCTTCTGCACGATCCATGTCGCCGACGCAAAGTCGTTCGCGTTGGCCGTGTGATCGGAGTGGTAGTGCGACATCGCAAGGTAGGTGATGTCAGCGGGGGAGTAGCCGGCCGCCGCCAGCTGCGGCTTGAGAGGCCTGCTGGCGCTCATGATGCCTTCCGTGACCGGCGAGCCATCAGCCTTGAAGTGGCTGTCTTGTACAGCTCCCGCCTCGAACATCAACGTGCCCTTCGGGTGGACGATCAGGTACGCGATGTTCACGAAATCGACTTCCTTCAGCTCTTCGCGCTTGAAGTTGAACAGCTTCGGGTCGAGGCCCCTGATGTTTCCGGCCTCGAAGATGTAAATCCTTGGGGTGGTCACCGTGGGCCGCTGTGACTGTGCCTCCGGGGCCGCCATCACGAACAGAGCCGCCACCGCGGACAGCATGATGAACACTCGGCGCATCGACATGGCTTCCTCCAATTAGTCTCTATCTCCGCGTTCGCCCCACTTCAGCTTCTCGCGCAGCAACTCGAAGTAGCTTCGCGCCGGCGCCTTGACCAGCCGGAGCGTGCGCTCCGAGCGTCGCACGCGCACCACGTCGTCCGGCTGCAGCGGATAGCCGGCCTGGCCATCGTAGGTCACGTAGATGTCTTCGACTCCGCTGACCACCTGCGGACGGATTTCAATGACCTCGCTCCCCGGGATCACGATGGGACGGTTGGTCAGCGTGTGTGGGGCGATTGGCGTCAGCACGATGGCATCGGCTCGTGGATGGACGATCGGTCCGCCTGCGGCGAGGTTGTATGCCGTCGATCCAGTCGCCGTGGCGACGATGAGACCGTCGGCCTTCACCTTGGTGACCAGGCCGGCACCAACAGAAACGGACAGCTCGATGATGCGCGAGAGCGCCGCCTTGGTGAAGACCACATCGTTCAGCACGATTCGAGAATCGAAGTGTTCGCGGGCGCGATATGCGTCGGCCGCGAGCATGGCCCGCTCGTCGAAAGACGCTTCGCCTTTCAGCACTGACTCCAGCACCGTATAGAGCTCGTCGATGCGCGTCTCGGTCAGGAAACCCAGGCTCCCGAAGTTCACGCCGAGGATCGGCAGGTCACGGCCGGATACCGCCGTCCGTGTCGCCATGCTCAGCAACGTGCCGTCTCCGCCCATGACGATGACGAGATCGACGTCGTGGGGAAGGGCATCACGCGAGCGGGTTTCGCGCGCGGCGCTGGTCAGTGTGGCGCTATCGGTGTCGAAGACCGGCTCGATCCGGCGCGCCCGCAGCCACGCCGCGAGCTCGTCGAGATGATCGGCAGCGGCGCGCAGACCGCGCTTGGCCACGATGCCAACACGCTTGAACTCGCCGTTCATGAGGGGCGGAAGTGGACCAGGAACTCGGTGTTGCCTTTCTGGCCGGTGATAGGGGACGGGGTCAATGCCACGCGGCTCAATCCTACCTCAGCGCCCGCCGCCGTGACCTCCTCGACGACCCGTGCGTGCACCGCCGGGTCGCGGATGATGCCTTTTCGCACTTCGGTTCGACCTGCTTCGAATTGCGGTTTCACCAGCGCGACGATGTCCGCAGCGGCGCGCAGAACTGGTGTGACGGCGGGAAGAATCTGTCGCAGCGAGATGAAGGACACGTCGATGGTGACGACGTCGACCGGGCCAGGGAGATCGGCGAGCGTCAGATGACGGGCATTGAAGCGCTCGATCACGACCACGCGCGCGTCGTTGCGCAGTTTCCAGTCGAGCTGACCGTGGCCGACGTCGAGCGCGACGACCCGGGCCGCGCCACGCCGGAGCAGGACGTCAGTGAAGCCGCCGGTGGAGGCGCCGATGTCGAGGCACTCCCGTCCCTCGACCGCGACATGAAACGTGTCGAGTGCGTGAGCCAGCTTGAGCCCGCCGCGGCCGGCGTACGGGTGATCGGGAGCGAGGAGCGCAAGGGTGGCGTCGCTATCGACGGAGGTGCCAGCCTTGGTGTGCGGACGATCGTCAACGGTCACTTGCCCCGCGATGATCAGCGCGCGGGCCCGTTCCCGCGATGGCGCTAATCCGCGTTCGACGACCAGCTGATCTAAACGGATGCGAGCCACCTCAACTCCCAATTCACAACCTCCAACTCGCAAGAACTTCCAGGCTTTTGGCAGTTGGGAGTTGGAGATTGGCAGTTGTCTCAGTTGGATCGATTGACGATCCATTTCCCGATCGCAAGAAGACGATCGTCCTCGATGGCGACGCGTCGCAGCGCTGCCTCGGCGCGCTCGAGGCAGTCGGCTGCCATGCGACGTGAGGTCTCCAGTCCGTAGAGCGCCGGATAGGTCGGTTTGCCCGCGGCCGCGTCCTTGCCGGCCGTCTTGCCGAGCGTCGCCGCCACGCCTTCCACGTCGAGAATGTCATCGACGATCTGAAAGGCCAGGCCGAACTCGCCAGCCGCGCTGTCGATCGCGCCGATCTGGACGGCCGTTCCACCGCCCATGATGGCGCCCGAGACAGCCGACGCACGGATGAGTGCACCGGTCTTGCGCGCATGCATCGCGCGCAGCGCGTCCGCATCGAGGTGGGGAAGCCGTCCAGCGTCGTCGGGTGTTACCGAGGCGAGATCGATTGCCTGTCCCCCGACCATGCCCTCGACGCCTGCAGCCCGAGCGATCGTTTCGATGACACGCAGCTTGCGGAGCGCGATGTGGGCATCCTGGCTCGCCGGCTCGCGCGCGAGCAGATGAAATGCTTCGGTGAGCAGCCCGTCGCCAGCGAGAATGGCCATCCCTTCTCCGGCGACGACGTGAAGCGTGGGCCGTCCGCGCCGCATCGTGTCGTTGTCCATGGCCGGCAGGTCGTCGTGGATGAGCGAATAGGTATGAATCAACTCGATCGCGCAGGCCGCCGGCATCGCCATGCTGCGCAGACCGCCGACCGCATCGGCGCTGGCGAGGCAGAGAATCGGGCGCAGCCGCTTACCGCCGGCCAGCAGGCTGTAGCGCAAGGCCGAGTCGACGACCTCCGGAGCGTCGGGCGGCGTTGGCAGGAACGCGGCGAGTGCGCTCGCGACCTCGGCTCTGCGGGCATCGAGATACTCGGCAAGGCCTTCCGCGGTCTTCACTCCTTGCCTTTCGAGGGACCGTTGGTCTCGGTGGCAAACCCTGGAGGTGCCGGCCTCAGTTCGCCACGTTCGTTCAGGATCTCGATGCGCTTCTCGGCCTCTTCGAGACGCGCATGGCAGAAACGCGACAGGTGAACCCCGCGCTCGTAGAGCTGCAGCGACGCCTCGAGCGCCAGGTCGCCTTCCTCGAGTTTCTTCACGATGGTCTCGAGTTCGGCGATCGCGGTCTCGAAATCTTTGATGGTTGGATCCACGTGGTCCCGTCGTCTCCGGTCCTCAGTCTA
>JAICEG010000447.1 GCA_025924295.1 Vicinamibacteria bacterium | reverse complement strand
GGCAGCTGATCAACCTGTTCAACCAGTTCCAGTTGTGCGGTTGCGGTGGGAGCGCCGCGTTTGCCCTCGGAGGCAACGTGCAGAACCAGAACATCGACAGTGCGGTGCGGACCAACGTCACGCATCCGGCGCTCTATCAGGTGTTCAACCCGTTTACGACGACGCCGGTCGAGGGCGTGCACTGGGCGAAGAGCCCGACATTCGGCCTGGCGCTGAACCGGTTCGCCTACACGACGCCGCGGACGTTCAGGCTGACCTTCGGCGTCCGGTTCTAGGACGGCTCCAGGCTCTGGGGTTTTGGGCTCTTGGCCTGGCGTAGGCCGGGTCCTGTTCTTTGGACCCGGCTTACTCTGGCGGGTCTATAAAGCAAGACCCGCCCTACGTCACTCGTACCTCAGCGCTGCGATGGGATCCAGCGCTGCGGCCTTCCGCGCAGGGTAGAAACCAAAGAAGACACCCACGGCGGCGGCGAAGCCGAATGACATCAGCACGGCGTCGCCGGTGACGACCGCCGTCCATCCCATGATGCGGCTGACCGCCATCGACGCGGCGAAGCCCGCAGCCACGCCGATCGCACCACCAGTCAGGCTCAGCACGACGGCTTCGACCAGGAACTGCAGCAGCACATCGAAGTCGCGCGCACCAACCGAGAGCCTCAGGCCGATCTCGCGCGTACGCTCGGTGACCGACACCAGCATGATGTTCATGATGCCGATCCCGCCAACGAGCAGCGACACGGCGGCGATGCTCGCGAGCAGCCACGTCATCGTGGTCGTCGTCGACGTCAGGACCGTAGCCATCTCCTCGAGACTGCGGATCGAGAAGTCATCGGGATCCTCCGGCGCCAGTCCATGGCGGGTGCGCAGCAAGTCCGTGATTCGAGGCGACACCGTCTGGAACGAGACGCCGTTGGCGACCGACAGCGTGATGCTCTGGAGGTGGGTGATCCCCAGCAGCTTCTTCTGCACGGTGGTGTACGGCACCACCACAGTGTCGTCCTGATCGGGTCCCATCGCAGCCTGCCCCTTGCGGGCGAGAACGCCGGTGACGCGAAACGGCTGGTTGCCGATCCGGATGGTGGCACCGGTCGGGTCCGTGCCCGGTCCGAACAGTTCGTCGCGCGCAATGCCGCCGAGGACCGCGACCTTCTCCGCGCGCGAGACATCCTGCTCGGTGAAGAACGAGCCGAACTCGAGCGACCATGCACGGATTGCCGGCAGGTCCGCGCCCGCTCCCTGGATCTGCGTGTTCCAGTTGGCCGCTTCAGCGACCACCTGCTGTCTCGTGTTGACCCCGGGCGAGACGTAGTCGATGCCTGGAACGTCGTCCGTGATCGCGCGCGCGTCCTCGGGTGTCAGTGTCGTGGTGTTGCCAAAGCCCTGCCGCACCGGGCCGAAAGCGTTCGAGCCGGCCGAGATTGTCACGACATTCGTGCCCGCGCTGCGGATGCGGCTCTCGATCGAAGACTGGGCGCCGTGGCCGATGGCCACCATGACGATGACCGCCGCGACACCGATGATCATCCCGAGCGCGGTGAGCGCGGTGCGCATCGCGTTGCGGCGAAGAGCGGTAACCGCGATAGACAACGTGGTGATCGGTGACATGGTGTCAGGCCGCCTCTCCCTGCGCGTCGAATTTTCGCAGTTCATCGCCGGCGTCGCGGCGCTGCAACACGCGACGATCGAGCCGGATGCGACCATCGCGGAAGCCGATGACGCGCGTGGCGTACTCGGCGATGTCCGGTTCATGCGTCACGAGCACGATCGTGATACCGCGCTCGGCGTTCAATCGCTGAAAGATGCCCATGACCTCGATGCTCGTTCTCGAGTCGAGATTCCCGGTCGGCTCGTCGGCGAGCAGCAGCGTCGGCTCGTTGACGAGCGCGCGCGCGATCGCGACGCGCTGCTGCTGCCCGCCGGAGAGCTGATTGGGATGATGATCGAGCCTTCCTCCCAGTCCAACGGCTTCGAGCGCGGCGGCGGCGCGGCGATGCCGCTCGCGTGCCGGCACGGGCGGGCCGTAGAGCATCGGCAGCTCCACGTTTTCGATCGCGCTGGTGCGCGCCAGCAGGTTGAAGCCCTGGAAGACGAAACCGATCTCGCGGTTGCGTACCATTGCCAGTTCACGCTTCGAGAAACGTGAGACATCGCGCCCGTTGAGCTCGTAGACGCCTCCCGTTGGTCGATCCAGGCAGCCGGCCAGGTGCATGAACGTCGACTTGCCGGAACCCGACGGCCCGGTCAGCGCGACGAACGATCCGCGCGGGATCTGGAGCGAGACTCCGCGCAGCGCGCGCACCTCGATGTCGCCCACGGCGTACGTCTTGGTCAGATCGTGAACGGCAATGACCGGGGTCTCGTTCATTACCCGCCTCCCCGGCGACCGCGCCCGAGCGGCAAGAGCGGTGACGTCGATGGCGCCGCCGGTGTGACAGGCGCCGCGCTTCCCGTCACGACGGACGTACCAGGCGCGAGGTCGCCGTCGAGGATGGCCGTATCCCGGCCGTCGCTGATCCCGGTCTTCACCGGAACGCGCACAGGCTGGTTCTCGGCGAGCACCCACACCGCCGAGCGTTCCTCGTCGCGCGCGGACGAACCGCGGCTGCTCCCGCGTGCCTGACGGGCGACACCAGTGCCTGCGGGTGTGAATCGCAGGGCCGCCGTCGGCACCTTCAGAACACCGTCCGCACGTCCGGTCTCGATGGTGACCGACGCAGTCATCCCCGGTTTGAGCTTCAGCCCCGGGTTCGGCACATCGATCACTGTCACGTAGCTCACGACGTTCTGCTGCACGACCGGCTGGAGGCGCACCTGCGACACGGTGCCGGAGAACGTCTCGCCGGGATACGCATCCACTCTGAAGGTAACCGGCTGATCCGGCTGGATCTCGCCGATGTCGGATTCGTCGACGCTGGCGTTCACGCGCATCTCGGCCAGGTCGCGCGCGATGATGAAGAGCGTTGGCGCCTGCAGGCTCGACGCGACCGTCTGCCCGACGTCCACATTGCGGGCGATCACGACGCCGTCGATGGGAGCGCGAATGATCGTGTGGCTCAGATTCACCTGTGCCTGGTTGAGCGACGCCTGCGCCTGCACGACCTGGGCCTCGGCACCTTTGACCCCAGCGTCCGCCGAACGAGCCGTGCTCTCAGCAGTCTCGAGATCGGTTCTGGGAATCAGCTGCTTGTCCCACAGCTCGTGCGCGCGCTTCAGTTTGAGATCCGCATCGGTCGCCTGCACGCGTGCGCGGTCGACCTCCGCCTGGAGACGCGCAACCGTCGCCCTGGCCTGATCGACCTGCGTCTGAAACAGCGAGGAGTCGAGTTGGGCGACGACTTGCCCCTTGCGAACCCTGGAGTTGAAGTCCGCGTTGAGCGCGCTGATCGTTCCAGACACCTGGCTGCCGACCTGGACCGTGGTAACTGCCTCGAGCGTGCCGGTCGCCTCGACTGTTGCGACGACATCGCCACGTGAGACCTTGGCGGTCGTGAATCTCGGCGCCTCGGCCGCAACATCACGCCTGTAATAGAAGGTCGTTGCGACGACCGCGATCGCGATCACACCCGTAGCCACCCAGAAGGAACGTTTCATCGTGCCTGCCTCTGATTGATATGACGCACGCGCGCGAGCCGAATCCGTGGCAGGACTGTGACATTCGTAGGGCGGGTCTTGTTTTGTAGACCCGCCGAGTTCGGAAGCCGGGTCCGAACTGCGGGACCCGGCCTACGCTCGCTGCCATCAGAGAGTCACAGTCACACCGCCTACCTGTCACAGCGCGTACCGTCCAATGAAGTAGGCAATAACGGCGAGCAGCTGGCGAACGGAACCGCGCGATCGCGGTGAGCGGCCAGCAGCGCGCAACAGGCAGTTGGCACGAACCGTGGACCGGCGATCGAGACCGGACACTGGAGACCAGACCGAGGAGGCAGTCATGTTTCGATTTCGTTCGTTGGCGACGGGGGTCGCCATGGTGGCGCTGCTCGCAACGAGCGTGGCATTCGCTCAGGGACCGCG
>JAICEG010000446.1 GCA_025924295.1 Vicinamibacteria bacterium | reverse complement strand
TTGACGTTCAGGAACACCGAGGTCGCCATTGCCGCCGGCACGCAGTTCATTGCGGGTGCGAAGGGGCTGACCGTGAAGAAAAGCCGGTTCGAGAACGTGGGCGCCGGCGTCTTCACGAACTACGCCGGCTCGAGCCACTTCTACATCGCGGACAACACCTTCATCGGAAGGAACGATCCGAAGCACTTGATCGGCTGGGCCGGCGACTTCTGGACGAAGTTCAACGGGGTCGAGGGGCAGATCTTTCCGCCGAAGATGGCGTCCTACGTCGCAGTGAAGCTGTACGGCCCGGGCCACGTCGTGGCCTACAACTACATCGCCGACTTTCACGACGGCATCAACGTCGAGACCTACGGCAACCCGGATGGATCGTTCGCGTCGGGCCCGGACATCATCGACGGCCCGAAGTACCCGACGCGTGAGTACTGGGATCGCCGGCCCGTCGCGATCGACTTCTACAACAACTACATCACCAACTCGCACGACAACCCGATCGAGGCCGACGGCAGCATGCACAACATCCGCGTCATGCGGAACATGCTGATCAACCATCCTTCGCACGCCTTCTGCAATCAGCCGACACTGGGTGGCCCGGTCTACTGGATCCGGAACATCGCGTACAACCTGCCAGCCGGCTCGACGCGACTGACCAACGGCGCTGCCGGCGTGTTGTTCTACAACAACACGATCCTGTCAGAGACGACGGTCGCGGCCGCATCGAACATCCACTGGCGCAACAACCTGATGCTCGGCCAGAACGCCGCGCCCGCGATCCTGAGCGTCAATACGTTCACGAACTACACCTCGTCGGACTACAACGGCTTCCGCGTGAATCCGGGAGCGAAGTCGGCATTCGAGTGGTCGGCGCCCCCGGCCGGCGTGTCGTCCGACTTCACCGGGCCAGGCCACAACGCGAAGCTCGAGATGCGGAGGTTTACGACGCTCGGCGAGTACGCGGCGGCAACGGGGCAGGATCGCAACAGCGTGGCGGTCGACTATGACGTGTTCGTGAACGTGCGCCGTCTCGACGCGCAGGACACGGCTTCCGTGCAGAAGCTTTACAAAGCGGAGGAGTTCGACTTCAGGCTCAAGGCCTCATCTGGTGCGGTCGATCGTGGTGTCCCACTTGCGACGGTCACGGAAGGGTTCGCGGGTCAGGCGCCGGATCTAGGGGCATTGGAAGTGGGGCAGGCGGTGCCCCACTACGGGCCGAGAAAGTAAGCAGGTTAAAGTTCAAAGTCGAGAACCTCCTACTTGCGGGGAACGGAGTACATGATTCCCGTGTACTGCATCTCTTCCCACGTCTGATCTCCCCATTTCACGTTGATCGAGGGATCGGGATTGGAGCGATTCGCCGTCGAGTTGTCGTACCAGGCGGTCGATCGAATGCGCGCGCCCTTCGGTATCTGCATCGGCTGCTGATACAGGTAGTACGTCTGCCAATTGAAGTCGTAGCGCGGCACGGACAGGATTGACCGTTTGCTGCCATCGGGCAGTTCGAGCTCGTAACTCCATCGCTTCCCGCGCACGTGCGTGTGCGGGAAGAGTCCCCAGAGCGTCGCGTCCTGCGCAAAGGTCACATCGGTGCTCACCTCGTGGTTCGAAGCGCCCGCGGGAATCGTGAAGCGGCTGTTGAGGAACTGCGAGACACGAATCTCCTGCTCCGGCGGTTCCTTTGCGAAGATCAGCCCGACCGTGCTGCGATCGGTGCCTGCTTTCCCATTGGCTGTGTAATGCATCTGGAGATGCAGCACGCCACCTGGCGGCAGACGAAGCGCGGTACCCGCAGGGAAGACCTGTGGGTTCGTGCCGGGCGCGTAGGTTGCGAGCAGCCTGCTGGCGAAATTGCCTTCACGTGGCGGCCGGTTGCCTCGTTGCTCGGGCGGGGGGATTCGGCTGTCGTCTCGATTCGGCTGCAACACGGGCGGCGTGCGCGGACCATCGGGCGGAGTCTCGTAGTAGACGAGGATGTGATGCACGAGCAGGCGATTCCCCGGTCGTGCCTCGATCGCCTGCAGCCACTTCTCCTCGGTGAAGTTGGTCGGGATGTAGAAGTGCTCGTACTCGACAGTGCCCTTTGCCGGTACGGCGTAGTCCTCTTGCATCTCGAAGACGGTATCGGGCTGGCCGATGCGCCAGCCGGCGGCGAACGTCGGCGCCGGCGGAAGGTCGGCAGGATTGCCCTCGGGTGCGCCCGCTGCCGCCCATCGTTCGAGCAGTTGCTTCTGCGCCATCGACAGGCTGCGCTCGTTGCGGAACGTGCCATGCGGCGCGTCGGCGTGCCAGGGCGGCATCACGCCGCTGTCCACCTGCCGCACGATCGACTTGGCCCACGGCCGCACCTCGGGGTAGGTGATGAGCGACATCGGTGCGATCTCGCCGGCACGATGGCATTCCACGCAGTTGGCGTACAGGATTGGAGCGATGTCGCGAGTGAAGGTCGGCACGTCGGCCGCCTGCGACGCGCCTTGAACATGCGGGTTGGTCTCGATCGCACCAGCAAGGGCGAGCGAGACGGCAAACAGGAGAACGAGCCAGCGATTACGGTTGTGCGATGGCATAGAGGTGTTTCTGACCCCTCAGATAGATCTCGTTGTCCACCAGGGCAGGAGAGGCGTCGAACCCGTCGTCGAGCGTGTTCTTCGCCAGGACTTCGAAGGCTGGTCCGGACTTGATGACGAGCGTCGTGCCTTCGCGCCCGGGAAAGTAGATGCGACCGCGCGCCGAGACGGGAGACGCGAAGACATTCGGGACATCAGTCAGCCGCTGATTCTGATAGTGCGGCGTTCCGGTCTTCGCGTCAACTGCCGTCAGGATGCCTGAGTTGGTCTTCAGGAAGTAGAGCACCCCGTCCACCAGCACCGGGGAGGGGACGTAGGGCGTGTCACGGTCGAACGTCCACACGATGGCGCTGGTCCCGTCGATGTTGCCCCTGGCGTCGGCCACCCGAATCGCCTTGAGATCGTTGCCCCGGAAGCCGCTCATGAGAAACAGCAGCCCGTCGCTGTAAACAGGTGACGGGATCGCGTTCATCGTCAACCCGTCGCTCTCCCAGACGACCTCGCCGGTTGCCAGATCGTAGCTGCGCACCCGCTCCATCGCCGGAACGACCACCTGCG
The DNA here is from genome assembly GCA_025924295.1 of Vicinamibacteria bacterium. Taxonomy (GTDB): domain Bacteria; phylum Acidobacteriota; class Vicinamibacteria; order Vicinamibacterales; family UBA2999; genus Gp6-AA40. Next base: position 896 of record JAICEG010000446.1, on the reverse strand, counting down.
GCCTCCCGTTCACTTCGAGGACGAGAGGCGTTGCCCATGTGTCGATCTCTTTGCGTGGCACGCGCCACAGTTCCTTGCCGTCACGCTTGTCCAGCGCCACGATGAACGACTGCCCGTTGAGATGGTCCCAGACGATGACGAGGGTGTTGCCATGCAGCACGGGCGTGGAGCCTTCGCCAAACTCGTTCCGCATCCGCTTGTCGCCGAGATCCTTCTCCCAGATCAACTTGCCGTTCATGTCGTAGACGTAGAGACCGAACGACTCGAAGTACGCGTAGATGTGAGTGCCATCAGTGATGGGAGAGCTGGACGCCCACGTGCCGTTGTCAACGTGCGACTGCTCGTGCGGTTCCTGTTCACGCGCGACGCGCTCCCAGATGGTCTTGCCGGTCTTCCGATCGATCGCCATCACCATGAAGCGATGGACCCCGCGCGGGGTCACCGAGCCGCGCGGTGCATGCTGGGCGTCGCCGGTCACTCCCATCGGGACGGCCGTCAGCACGAAGACGCGATCGCCCCAGACGATGGGCGACGCGAAGCCGCGTCCCGGAACCAGGACCTTCCAGCGGACATTCTTCGTTTCACTCCACTCGAGCGGCGGGTTGGCAGTCGTCGATACGCCCGAGGCGTGCGGGCCTCGCCACTGCGCCCAGTAGCGGGACGGGTCGGAGCCTTGCGCGATGAGAGCCGACGTGAGGATGAAGAGGGCGATGAGTGCGGTCGTGACAGATATGACGATTCGAGCCGGATTCACGGATCCTCCTGTCAACCTGAGAATAGCATTCAAACCGGACGTGCACTTGTGGTCCTGACCTGTCAACCGGCATCCAGGGACCGGCGTATCATCGGACGGCATTCATCGAGAGGGGTCACATGCCTGTAGCTCGGCTTGTTTT
>JAICEG010000445.1 GCA_025924295.1 Vicinamibacteria bacterium | reverse complement strand
GCTGTTCCGGAAAGCCGTCGCTCATATGTTGATGGGGCTCGGCGGCGAAGACGACAAGGACACGGCGGCACGCATGGCGGCGCACGGGCCGATCTCGGACGCCGACATCGTCAACGCCATCACGGCGGTGATGCGGCACGAGGCGTTCAATCACAAGAGCCTCCAGCCGGTCGATGGCCGCCTGGCCAACGGCATGTCGGTGATGGCGATGGCCGCCCACACCGGCTGCAACACGGTCTACGGCTCGACGCCTCCCAACAATCCCCACCCGTACCCGTGGATGAACTCGCTCTTCCAGGATGGCATCACCGTCGGCTGGCTCATCGGCGAGAGCTTCATCGTCGACCACGGCCGCCGGTCTGTCATCCCCGAGCGGCTCAGCGATGCGCTGCTGCATCGCGAGGCGGACGTCATCACGCCACGCGAGTTCTACGAGTACGTGCACTTCACCGATGCCACGATGACCGACCAGGAAATCCTCGAACTGCCGAAGGTCTGGGTCGTCGGCGGCGACGGCGGAATGGGTGACATCGGGTACCAGAACATGTCGAAGGTGATCCTGCAGAATCGGCCGAACGTGAAGGCGGTCATGCTGGACACCCAGGTCTACTCGAACACCGGCGGTCAGAACTCCGACTCGACGCCGATGCTCGGCGGCAACGACATGAACGTATTCGGCGCCGCCACGCAGGGGAAGAACGTCGAGAAGAAGACCGTCGCCGAGACGTTCCTGGCCGGCCACGGCTCGCCGTTCGTGGCGCAGGTGTCGATTGCCAACGCGCCGAAGCTGTATCGCGCGATCCTCGACGGCATCGAGTACCGCGGCACCGCGTTCCTCCAGTGCTTCACCACCTGCCAACCCGAGCACGGCGTGCCCGATGACATGGCGCTCGGCCAGGCGCAGCGCGTGCGCGACTCGCGCGGTGCGCCCGAGTTCGTCTTCAATCCGCGACTGGGCGAAACCTACCAGGAGGCACTCGACGTCAAAGGCAATCCGTCGATCGACATGGACTGGTTCGAGACGCGCTTCAAGGGCAGCAACGCGCCGTATCGCTACACCGTCGCCCACTGGTGCGCGACAGAGGCGCGCTTCCGCAATCACCTCAAGAAGGTGAAGAAGGACGATCTGGCGAAGCTGATTCCTCTCGAGAACATGCTGGTGCGCATCACACAGCAGGACGTCGTCTATCGACGCTACCTCGTGTCGAGCCATCGCTCGTTCGTGCCCGACTTCGGCGTGTACATCACGATCCAGGGAACGAACGGCGAGGTCGAATACCGGTCGCTGTCACGCCAGCTCGTGCTCTTCTGCGTGGAGCGGCGCAAGGCGTGGCGCATGCTGCAGAGCAAAGCGGGAATCGAGAACCGCGAGTACAAGGCACAGCGAGCGCTGCTGGCCGATGTCGATTCAGGGAAGATCGCGAAGGAGGATTTCCTCGCACACGCCGACGTGATGCTGAAGGAGAGGCTGCCCGGTGCGGCTTCACACAAGCCGGCGGAACCAAAAGTCGCGGCGCCACCCGTGGCGGCCAAGACTGAAGCCGCGTCATCGACGGTGACGCACTAGCCGGACGTCCCAACACCCATCCTCCAACGTCCAACTCCCAAATCTCTATCGTTGGGAATTGGACGTTGGGAGTTGGGCGTTGGGAGTTGACAGGCTAGAGCGCCTTGTTCACCTCGGCCCAGTTCACCACGTTCCACCAAGCACCGATGTAGTCGGGACGGCGGTTCTGGTACTTCAGGTAGTAGGCGTGCTCCCACACGTCGAGGCCGAGGATCGCCGTCTTTCCCTCCATGAGCGGGTTGTCCTGATTCGGCGTGCTCGTGATCGACAACTTGCCGCCCTCGTTGAGCAGCCACACCCAGCCGCTGCCGAAGCGTCCGGCACCCGCTTTTGCCCATTGCTCCTTGAACGCGTCGAAGCTGCCGAACGCGGCGTTGATGCCGTCGGCGACCTTGCCCGTCGGCGCCCCGCCCGCATTGGGCGCCATCCACGTCCAGAACTTCGAGTGGTTCCAGTGCCCGCCGCCGTTGTTGCGGACCGCCGTACGAATGGCCTCCGGGACACTGTTGATGCCGCGGCACAGATCCTCGATGCTCTTCCCCTGCAGATCGGGATGCTTCTCGAGCGCGGTGTTCAGGTTCGTGACGTAAGCCTGATGGTGCTTCCCGTGGTGAATCTGCATCGTCTGCGCATCGATGTGCGGTTCGAGCGCGGCAAAATCGTACGGGAGCTTGGGCAATTCGTGCGCCATTCGTCCTCCTCAGCGAGCGATCTCGACAGCATGTGTTCGAGCCACGATCGCTCTCGAACCTGAGATCGTACTCCAAGTTCCGGACGGCGTGCACTGCCGGCTATGAGAAGCGGAGCCTTGCTAGGTGATCGATAGCATTCGGTCGAGCGCGACGCGATTCCAGTGCTTCTGATCGGCCGACACGGTGACCTGGTTGTGGACGCGGCTCTCGAGGAGCTCTTCCAGGATCCACAACAGGTGATTCGGCGAGACGCGGAACATTGTCGAGCACAGGCAGCCGAACTGGTCGAGTGACAACACCGTTCGGCCAGGTGCGAGCTGCTGTGCCAGGCGGTTGACCAGATGGACCTCCGTGCCGACGGCCCAGACGGATCCTTCGGGGCTGTTGCTGACCGTCTTGATGATGTACTCGGTGCTCCCGCTGTCGTCGGCTGCCTGCACGACGTCCCACGGAACCTCGGGATGGACGATCACGCGCACGCCGGGATGCTGCTGCCGAACGCCCTCGATCTGCCTCGCGGTAAATCGCGTGTGGACTGAGCAATGTCCCTTCCACAGGATCATCTTTGCGGCACGCACCTGATCGGGATCGAGGCCGCCGCAGATCTCATCCGGATCCCACACCACCATCTGATCGAGCGGGATGCCCATCTTGTAGGCGGTGTTGCGCCCAAGGTGCTGATCGGGGAGGAACAGGATTCGCTCGCCACGCTCGAACGCCCATCGCAGCGTTGCCGCCGCGTTCGACGACGTGCAGACGGTGCCGCCGCGCTCGCCAACGAAAGCCTTAATCGAGGCGGCCGAGTTGATGTAGGTCACCGGGACGACAGCAGACGTTCCAGAGCTCTCGCGCGGCGCGAGGCCCATCTGCGCGAGCTCTTCCCAACACGTCTCCAGCTGCTCGGGCGCAGCCATGTCTGCCATCGAGCAGCCGGCAGCGAGGTCCGGAAGGATCACTTTCTGATGGGGAGCGCACAGCACGTCCGCGCTCTCGGCCATGAAGTGAACGCCGCAGAACACGATGTAGTCGGCCTCGGGCCGGCTGGCGATCTGACGTGCGAGACGGAAGGAGTCGCCGGTGTAGTCAGCGAAGCGAATCACCTCGTCGCGCTGATAGTGATGACCAAGGATCACGAGCCGGCTGCCAAGCGCGCGCCGTGCGGCCGCAATGCGGACCTCCATCTCCGCGTCGGAGAGACCGAGGTACTTCTCCGGGAGCGGCTGTCGTTCGGAGATGCTTTGCTTCTCGAACTCGGTCAGCAGCGGAATGATCGACGCCATCGGTTCAGATGACCCCTTTGTGAACTTTGTGAAATTTTTCGCAAAGTCCGGACGTGAAAAAGGTCCGAACCCCGTTGGTGGGCTATCGCCCAGCGGGATTCAGACCTGCATTGATTATCGATCGGAGGGTCGAAGAGATCAACCGGTCCGGCCGGGAGGGTCCGGCTGACGCCGGACACTACGATTTACTGGGCGACTTCGCTGTTGACGATGTTGTAGAGGGTGTCGCGTTCGAGCGGCTGGCGGCCCGCGGCGCGGACGAGACGCCCCAATGCAGAAGTGGTCATCCCCTCCGGTGTGGCTGAGCCGGCCATGTGGTAGATCTTCTCTTCCTGCACGGTGCCGTCGAGATCGTCCACCCCAAACCAGAGCGCCGCCTGGGCCAGTTCCAAGCCGGTCGCGATCCAGAACGCCTTGATGTGCGGAATGTTGTCCAGCATCAACCGCGACACGGCGTGCACACGCAGCGTGTCCGTACCGCTCGGCGCCGGCAGCTTCCGCATCTGGTTGTTGTCAGGATGGAACGCGAG
>JAICEG010000444.1 GCA_025924295.1 Vicinamibacteria bacterium | reverse complement strand
TAGCGTGAAGGGGTCAGACCCCGTGAGTGTCCGCTTATCAAGGGGTCTGACCCCTTTCGCCTACCGAGTCGCTTTCAAATCGGCGTACGCCTGACGCACGAAGCGCTCGCCGGTTGTACCTGCCTGCTGGATCTTGCCGTCCAGGTCGGCCGTCACTTTCGCGGCAACCACTTCGTCTTCGCTCTTGCCCTGTGCCAACTGCGCCGCGACGCGATCGCGGACCGCGATTGCGATGTCACGGTGAGCCATCACCGCCGTGCGATCGACGGTCGGTCCATGCCCAGGGATGATCTTCGTGTTCGGCCCGGCATGGCCGATGACCGTGCCCAACCCATCGATCAAACCCTGAAGACTTCCGCCGTTGGCACGGTCCACGTTCGGGTACTGGATCGCGCGGTAGAAGTCGCCGGTCATGATGATGTCGAGGCCGGGGATGTAGATCATCGTGTCGCCATCGGTGTGCGCCTTCGGGATCGCGATGAGCTGCACTTCCTCGCCGTTCATGTGCAGCGTCAGCTTCTCTCGGTACGTCTGCTTCGGCAGGCCGACTGCCTCCATCGGCACGCCGGGCTGGCCGTTGGCCTGCGGGTTCGGGTGCGCCAGCCGGAAGCGCAGCTCTTCGCGGGCGATGATGGTCGCCCCCATCTTCCCGAAATTCACATCGCCGCCAGAGTGATCGCCGTGCAGGTGGGTATTCACGACGAACTTGATCGGCTGCGGCGTGAGCTGCTTGATGGCGGCCGCGATCTTGTCGCTGAGCGGCGCGAACTGCGTGTCGACCATGAAGACGCCATCGGGGCCGATCAGGACACCGATGGTCCCGCCCTGGCCCTCGAGCGTGTAGAACTTGTCGCTGACCTTGGTGGCCTTGATCTCGACCTTGCTGAAGTCCTGTCCACCCTGAGCGTGTGCGATCGTCGCAGAGACGGCCATGAGGCCAACAGCGAGGATGAGTCGGGCAGCTTTCATGGTCTTCTCCATTCGACTGAGCCGCGTCTGCGGCGCAGAGTACATCAGGTCAACTGTGACGGCAATCCGAGAAACGCGCCGAGGCGATGCAATTCCTCCTCGAGGGCGTTTCGAAAGACCGGGCCACGCGGGCGCGACGCGACATAACCGAACTTCGCGTCCAGTCGCCCTGACGTCGCTGACACGTTTGCCCACCCGATGACACGATCTCGCCATAGGAGTGGCAACGCGTAGTACCCGAGCTTTCGTTTCGGAACCGGCGTGTACGCCTCGAAGCGATAGGCCCAGCCCCAGAGGATCTCGAACCTCCGGCGATCCCAGACCACGGGATCGAACGGCGCCAGCAGGCGGACAATGTCGCTGGTCTCGGAAACAACCGCGGACGCTGGCCAGTACCAGTCCACTCCGTCGATGCGTGCATGCGCCAGCCTGCGCTTTGCCCGTTCGAGCGCGGCGCCCAGCTGACGGGTCCATTGCGGTGCGGCGTAGCGCAGCCGTCGGACGACATAGGAGAGGCTTGCCGCCGGCAGCGGGGCATACTTCGCGACGACGACGTCCACAAGGCCGTCGAGATGTTCGCGCCTGGTCGCAGCGTCGCGCGCAACGGGCGCGTGCTCGTGTGCTCCATAGATCCGGATGCCACTCTCACGGCGGACAACCCGTAGCAAGCCTCGGTAATGCATCTGGTCCAGCAGGTGAGTCGTCGCGCTCGAGGCACCGCCCCAGTAGTTGGTCACTGTTCCGTGCGCGAAGTGGTCGTCAACCTCGCGCGGGTGGACGCTGCCGCGGGCGCGCACGAACTCGATCAACTTGCGCACATGCCGCCCGTGCGCGGATGTCCACGGCGTCGGGCCGCCGCGCGGGTGCATCAGCCCCTGCAGGGCAGTCGTCACGAAGCCGTAGTTGACGAAGAAGTCCTCGTGAACGTCGAGATTGGAATAGAGGCGCTCGAGATCGCCGGCGCGGTAGCCAACTACGCGATGGCGCAGCATCAGATCCTGGGCCCGTGCCGGTGCGCGGATCGGATCCGCCTGCACGAAACCCAGGGTGTCCAGCGCGCGCTGCAGCGTGGTCGGCTGGAAGAGACTGCGAGCGACGGCGGCGCGCCTGATGTCGTCGAGATTCACTGCGCCCGCCGCACCTCGCTAGTTCGCTCTCGCAGTCGACGTTGCCGCACCCTCTACCAGACGCACGAACTCTTCATGCGTCCCGACGCGTCCATGCGCCGGCGCGTGCTGCATGACGTCGAACTTCAGCCGGCGGATGTTCTGGTGCAGCGTGCGCATGCTCGGTGTCGGCTTCGGCGGTGTGGCCCCCGCAGCCGGCGGTGAGTAGAGATCGGCATTGAAGAGGATCTTCTCCTTTGGCAGAAACGCAATCAGCATGTCCTGGCTGTGATTGCCCTGCGTGTACGAGCGATCGCCCAACTGGTACGCCACGTCCTCGACCTTGACGATCTCGAGGATCCGCTCGCCGTCGGTGACGACGTACTTCGCGGTGCTGCGCGGCTCGCCCTCGACGGTTTCAATCGGCGGCGGCCGTCGGCTGATCCAGTACATCGGGTTGAAGAGTGCAAACCGGTCGGGCTGCAGCGTCCGTGGCGCCGGGTAGAACATGATGTCGAGGTAGTACTGCTTGTTCGACTCGTGCGTCACGATGGTCGTGCCCTGAGAGAGGTAGGTTCGCAGCCCACCGGCATGGTCGAAGTGATGATGCGTGTTGATCACGTACTGCACCGGCTTCCCGGGCGCGAGCCGTGCGGCTTCGGCAATCACCGCCAGCGAGCGCTCCTCGTTGTTCGGCGCGTCGACGACGGCGACGTAATCCTTGAACTCAACGAGCAGGCTGTTGTGCGTTCCGCCTCCCACCAGCCAGACACCGGTCGCCAGTTGCTGGCTCTCGGCGCGCGCGCGCGGCGTCACGGCCGACTTCACCTCGTCCGGCACGGGCATCGTCGTGACCGGCGCATTTACCTTCACGCCCGTGACCCGGTATTCGTAGTAGTTGTGCGCGGTGTTGAGCCTCGGATCTCCCTGGTGCGTGTGCAGCAGCATCGGGAACTGCACGCCCTCGAAGTCCTTGTACTCCGTGTAGCGCATCTCGTAGTCCATGTCGCCGTAGACCGGGTTCGGGAACCAGGTGCCGACCAGTTCCACCAGGTTGCGGTCGTCGATAGTGCCAACGATCTTGTACTTGCCGAGGAAGGTGAACGCGACCATCGTCACCCATCGGCCGTGCTGCGAGAGCCCGAAGTCCGAGGCGCCGTTGTACTGGATCTTGATCGCCTTCGCGTCCTTGGCGGCGAGCGCTTCTTTGAGGAAGCCGTGCGGGGTGATCGCGAGCTCGAGCTGCCGGAGCTCGTTGAACGCGACGCCGTCGAGATAGGGACGCGTCAGGACCACCGGCTTGCCATCGCGCATGTCCCAAGCATGGGATCCGCTGACGATGGCCGTAATGCGCTGTTCGGCCATCGGGACGCGGCCGAAGGTGGGGAAGTTGCCCTGGCGTCTCGTGTAGTCTTCACGCGACCATTTCGCGTCGAAGTCGATCGCACGGATGTAGTTGGCCACCTCGACCTGCGGCCAGTTGCCCTCTACCGAGTACTGCTGGCCGATCAAAGACGTGGAACCTGCGCCGGCAATCTCGATGGTCTTCAGTCTGTCGGCTCCCATCGCCTTTGCCGATGCCAGCAACGCGGCGCGCGCGTCCACCTCCTGGGCGAACGCAGGCCCCGCGCACAGACCGAAGAGCGCCACGAGAATCGATAGCCCTCGCACCATACATCCTCCTCACTTCGCCACGGATTGCTTGCGCATGATCGCAACCGATTCCTCGACGAGCGTCCGCAGCACACTCCTGTCGACGTCGTCGAGCCGGGTCAGATACAGGCAGCCCTTGCCGGTCTTGTGCTTGCCCAGCCTGGCCATCAGTTCCTTATTCTCGATGCCCGGACCGAGATAGAGCACGAGATTCTGTTTGCGGGGTGAGAACCCTGTCAACAGGCTCTCGGCCTCGCGCCCGTCTGCATATTTATAGCGATATCGACCAAATCCGACGATGCTCGTGCCCCACATCTTGGGGGCGTCGCCGGTCACGCCCTGCAT
>JAICEG010000443.1 GCA_025924295.1 Vicinamibacteria bacterium | reverse complement strand
TTCACGATCAGTTTCAGCTCGACATGTTCCAGGGAGGCGCCGGCACGTCGACCAACATGAACATCAACGAGGTCGTCGCCAATCGCGCGCTCGAGTTGATGGGCCATCAGAAGGGTGAGTACACCTACTGCAGCCCGCACGACCACGTGAACGCCTCGCAGTCCACCAACGACGCCTACCCGAGTGCCCTTCACCTCGGCATGGCACTCGGCAACGTCCGCCTCGTCGAAGAGATCAACGCCCTCATCGCCGCGTTCCGGGCGAAGGGCAAGCAGTTTCAATCGATCCTGAAAATGGGACGCACGCAGCTTCAGGACGCGGTGCCAATGACGCTCGGCCAGGAATTCAACGCGTTCGGTGAAACGCTGGCGGGCGAGGTGCGGGCACTCGAGGCCGTGCAGCGCGTGCTCTGTGAAGTCAACATGGGGGCAACGGCCATCGGCACGGGACTGAATGCGCCGGCCGGATACGCCCAGACGTGCACCGCACACCTCGCGACGATCAGCGGACTCCCCGTCTATCTCGCACCCGACCTCATCGAGGCGACACAGGATACGCAGGCCTTCGTGCTCTACTCGTCCTGCATGAAGAGCCTCGCCATCAAGCTCTCGAAGGTCTGCAACGATCTGCGTCTGCTCTCGTCCGGGCCGCGTTGCGGCCTGCGCGAAATCAACCTTCCGCCCAAGCAGCCAGGCTCCTCGATCATGCCGGGCAAGGTGAACCCGGTCATCCCCGAGGTGGTCAACATGGTCTGCTTCCGCGTGATCGGCAGCGACCAGACGATCTCGATGGCGGCCGAAGGTGGACAGCTGCAGCTCAACGTCTTCGAGCCGGTGATCGCAGCGTGCATCTTCGAAGCGCAGACGATGTTCATCAACGCGGCCCGCACGCTGCGGGTCCACTGCGTGGAGGGCATCACTGCCAACCCCGACGTCTGTCGCCACTACGTGGACTACAGCATCGGCACCGTCACGGCGCTCAACCCGGTCATCGGGTACGACAAGACGACGGCGCTCGCGGCCGAAGCGGCGCGAACCAATCGCGGCATCCTCGAGCTCATTCGCGAGAAGGGTGTGCTGACGGAACAACAGATCAGTGAGCTGCTCGATCCGGTCGCGATGACCGGGCAGAGCCGACCCGCCTGAGGCGCGTCGCGGTGGCCGAGCCCAACCATGTTCCCCGGACCGCCGTCCGGCAGCTGGCAATGGTGTTCCTCGCCACCGGACTCTGGTTCGTACCCGCGCCCGACGGCCTGGCCGTCGAGGCGTGGCGCCTGTTCGCGCTCTTTGGAACGGCGATCCTGTCAGTGGTCATCAGCGCATTTCCCATTCTCACGGCCGCCGTCTTCGCGGTAGCGGCCGCGGTCCTGACCAACCTGCTGCCCGCCGAAAAGGCATATGCCGGGTTCGCCAACGGGACGATCCTCTTGATCGTTCTCGCCTTCCTGGTGGCGCGCTCCGTCGTCAAATGCGGCCTCGGGATGCGCATCGGGCATCTGATGGTGAGCCTCTTCGGACGCTCCGCGCTGGGTCTGTCGTACAGCATCTTCCTGGTCGACAGCATCATCGCGCCCGCGTTTCCCAGCAACACGGCGCGATCGGGCGTCATCTATCCGATGGCGTTTTCACTGGCCGACGCCGCGGGAGCGCGCCCGGGCGAAGACGGTCGCCGCAGGCTGGGCACCTTCCTGATGTTCTCGGGCATCGTCAGCCTGAGCCTCTCCTCGGCGTTGTGGCTGACGGCGATGGCCGCCAATCCGCTCGGCACCGAGATGGCGCGCGCGTTCGGCGTCGAGATCGGCTTCGGGTCGTGGCTGCTGGCCGCGTCGGTGCCGACCATCGCCGGAATCGTCCTGATGCCGCTCGTGCTGCGCTGGCTCATCGCACCCGAACAGAACGCGACCCCTGAGGCGCCCGCCGCCGCTCGTCGAGCACTGAAGGAGCTCGGACCACTGCGTCGCGACGAGAAGATCGTGCTCGCGGCATTCGTCGGCATGGTGCTGCTCTGGGGAGCGGCCGCGACACTCGGGTTGGATTCAACCGCCATCGCCTTTCTGGGTTTTGGGGTACTGCTCGCCTCCGGTGTGTTGACTCTCCAGGACATTGCCAAGGAAGGCGACGTCCTCGCGACGTTCATCTGGTTCGCGGTGCTCTTCACGTTGAGCAGTCAGCTCAACGAGCTGGGCTTCATGGGATACCTCGGTCAACACATCGCAGCGTCCCTCATCGGCCTGTCCCCGCTCGTTGCGGCCCTGATACTCATCGTTGCCTACGTCGTGCTGCACTACATGTTCGTGAGCCAGACGGCGCATCTGCTCGCCCTGTTTGGCGTATTCCTCGACGTCGGGGTCAAGCTCGGCGTGCCGGCGACACCGCTGGCGTTCCAGTTGCTCTTCGCCACGAACTACTTTTCAGCGATTACGCCGCAGGGGTCGAGCGCCAACCTGCTGTTCGCCGGCAGTGGGTTGCTCTCACAACGAGACATGTACCGACTTGGTGGCTACTCGACGGCGTTCTGCATGCTCGTGTACCTCGTCATCGGAATTCCGTGGTTGTTGCTGGTCACGCGCTAGCGTGCCCGACTTCGTGAAAGTCAGCATGGAGAGATGGACATGGTGAGACGAAATGTCGGATCGGCACTGATCGGACTGATCGCGGTTGTCACCGTCGCGATCGAAAGGCCCGTTCATGCACAAACCCAACCGGGCACGAACACCGGGCTCCCGACTGTCGTCGTGCTCGCGACCGGCGGCACCATCGCCGGTGCTGCAGGCAGCGACGTGCAGGCCGCTTACAAATCGGGACAAGTAGGCGTGGACCAGTTGCTCGCTGCCGTACCGCAGACCAAGAAGCTCGCGACGCTGCGCGGCGAGCAGGTCGCAAACATCGGATCGCAGGACATGAACGACGAGGTCTGGCTGAAGCTGGCCCGGCGGGTCAATGAACTGGCCGCGATGAAGGATGTCTCGGGCATCGTCATCACGCACGGCACGGACACGATCGAAGAAACCGCCTACTTCCTGAACCTCGTGGTCAAGACGCGGAAGCCGATTGTCATGACGGCTGCCATGCGGCCCTCCACGGCGCTCTCCGCCGACGGTCCGCTCAACTTCTTCAACGCCGTGGCGGTCGCCGCGAACAAGGATGCCGCCGGGCGCGGCGTGCTCGTTGTCGTCAACGACTGGATTCATGGCGCCTCCTCGCTGACCAAGACGAGCACGACGGCCGTGCAGACATTTCTCTCGCCGCTCTCTGGATTGATTGGCAGCGTCGCCTATGGCGGCGTCGAGTTCTACCGCGGTCCGGTTGGACGGCACACGACCGAGTCAGAGTTCTCGCTCGACGGCGTGGCGGCATTGCCACGCGTGGACGTCATCATGGCCTACGAGAACATGGACGGCGTCCTCATCGATGCCGCTGTCGCCGCCGGCGCGAAAGGTGTGGTCATCGCCGGGGTTGGCAACGGCAACATGACGGCGTCAGCGGTCAACGCGCTCGCGAAACATGCGAAGGCCGGGGTCGTCTGCGTGCGCGCATCGCGGGTGGTGACTGGACGTGTCGGCCGCAACGTCGAAGTCGACGATGACAAGCTGGGACTGGTCGCGTCGCTGGATCTGAACCCGCAGAAGGCGCGCGTGCTGCTGCGCCTGGCGCTCCTGAAGCAGCGGACTAACACCGAACTGCAGCGGCTGTTCGAGGAGTACTAGCTTTCGAGCGGTCCGACGGGGCGAAGGTGCGGGAGTGCGACGGTCCGGTCCGAGAGTACGGCGGTCCGGTTCGGACCCTCGTACCGACCATTGAGACCCTCGCACCGTCGGACTGGACCTTCGCACCGTCGTCCCGTCGCACCAATCCTCGTCCGTGTTTCTATTCGTCTCGATTACAACGCTGAGGGTCGAACGCTACTGCTCTGGCTCCGCATCGATCCGCTTTTCAGCGTTCTGTTCCAGTTGCTGGACCGTCTTCGGATCGAGTCCCAGCAAGTGCGCCAGTTTTGCCAGATAGATACGTTCGGCACCGCTTGGCTGTTCGTCGCCCCGAACTATGCTGAACGCAAGCACATACAGCGTCGCCCGCTG
>JAICEG010000442.1 GCA_025924295.1 Vicinamibacteria bacterium | reverse complement strand
CAGAGGACGTCGGGCTCTCGGCCGAGCGACTCGGCCGGATCCACGAGGCGGTGCAGCGACACATCGACGCGGGTCTGCTCTCGGGCGCGGTCACGCTGGTGGCGCGTCAAGGAAAGATCGCGCACCTCGAGGCTCATGGGCTGATGGATCTCGAGAGCAAGCGCGCGATGCAGAAGGATGCCGTCTTCCGGTTGGCATCGATGTCGAAGCCCGTCACGGCCGTTGCGGTCATGATGTTGGTCGAGGAAGGGAAGATTCGCCTCAACGATCCAGTCTCCCGCTTCATTCCTGAGTTCAAGTCATTCAAGGTGGCAGTGGCCAGGCCGGGTGCGCGAGCTGGTGGTGCCGCGCCGGCGGGCCCGGGTGGTCCGGGTCGAGGAGGTCCGCCGCCGGAAGTCGATCTCGTGTCAGCGACGCGCGAGATCACGGTCCGCGACCTACTGACGCACGGCTCCGGTCTGATGAGTGGAGGTCTCGGGAATGCGACAGCAGGTCCTGTTGGCACGCGCGCTCCCAACGACACGCTGGCGACGTACATACCGAAGCTCGGCGGAGTTGCGCTCGACTTTCAGCCGGGGACGCTCTGGCGTTACAGCGGCCTTGCCGGCTTCGATGTCCTCAGCCGTGTTGTCGAAATCGCATCCGGTCAGACTTTCGATCGCTTTCTGCGCGAGCGGCTGTTCGACCCGCTGGGCATGAAGGACACCGGGTTCTCGTTGACGGCCGCTATTCAGCCGCGGCTGGTGACGCTCTACCGGCGCGGTACGAATGGTCTAGAGCGAGTGCCCGATCAGAGCGGCTTGAGCAGCGACACTTACTTCTCGGGTGCAGGCGGGCTGGTGAGCACGGCAGAAGACTACGCGCAGTTCGGTGCGATGCTCGTCAGCGGCGGCGAGTTGAACGGGCGGCGGTATCTCGGCCCACGAACGATCGAGTTGATGGCTTCCAATCACACCGGAGATATGGCCGGAGGTCAGATGGGCATGTCGCCGCGCGGCATCGGGTTCGGTCTGGGCGTGCAGGTCGTCGACGATCCTGTTGCGGCGGATCGCCGGGTCTCCAAAGGCGCGTGGGGCTGGGCCGGTGCGTACGGCACCAACGTGCATATCGAGCCGGCGACCGGGATGGTCACGATCATCCTGATGCAGACCAGTACGCCGGCATTGCAGCGCGACTTCGAGAACGCCGTCGCGCAGGCGATCCTGAAGTAGCTTGTTCGCGCAGGGCGGGTCCTGCGTTATGGACCCGCCATCCAGGCCAACTCCTCATTTCACAGCCGCGACTGCCTTCTCCAACTCCGCGAACGGTCCAACGCCGCCGTGCCCGCCGATGTTGGTCGCGACTGCGAGCTTCAGGTCGCGAACTGACTTCAGTAGATGCACGGCATCCGGTGACGCGGGCGCACCAAGCCCCGGGAAGAAGATGTCGCTCTGGAAGAGCACGCGGGTCCCGGGCACATAGGCAATCACCTTCGGATCGACGTGCGGGTTGCCGGTGATCGCGTAGAGTTCCAGGCTCTGGCTGCCGTCGGTGATCACTTTCTTGCCTTCGAACACTTCGATCGCGCCCACGGTCTGACCGGCTTTCCGCTTCGTTTCGAGCGCGTCGGGCGGGTTCGTGTGCGGCGTCTCGAGCACCATGCGCATCTCGGGCTCGTGCCCCTTCTCGACGAGAATCGTGGCCCCGTACGACGCCAGCCCGCGAACGCCGCCGGTGTGATCGTAATGATGGTGCGTGACGGCGGCGTAGCGAATCGGCTTGCCGGGGAACTGCTGCTCGAGCATGCGCGCAAGCGTGTGGCTCTGGGCATCGGTATACGCCGCTTCGACCACCGCGAGGAATGTGGGGAACTCGACGACCATGCTGTTGTGTGAATAGGCGCGAGCGAAGTAGACGCCGTCGGCCACCTTCGTGAGCGCCAGGGGAGAGTAATCGCCCTCGGCAATGGCCCGATTGGCGTCCGCATTGGCTGTCTCCGGGATGGCGAACACTTCCTGCGCGGCTGCGTCGTTGACCGCCGCCAGCTTGAACTGCACCTCCGAATACGGTCGGTCGCCTTTGCGAATCGTGATCTTGTGCGGCAGCGTGACACCACCCACCGCCTTGTAGTCAGCCAGGATGTATTGGGCAGTGATATCACCGAGCATCGACTCAGTGTCGAGGACCTCGTAACCGGCCAGCAGCTTCGATTCGGGTTCGAAGAAGACGGTGGCCTTCTCGCCGGAGGGAAGTGTGATGCCTGCAGACTTCAGTGTGCGCCCGTTGAACGGCGTGTCCTGCGGCGGTTCGTCCAGCGCCGAGTTTGCCGCGGCCAATGCGATCGTGACCACGTTGCGACGCAGCAGGAACTCCGGCGAGTTCTGCGATCCCCAGCTGAAGAGACCGGACGGGGACATGACCGCCAACGGTCGTCCCGCGACGTTCTCGAGCCCGACCAGCTTGTCGTCTTTCTTGGCGAGCACCTCCTGACGGTGCTGCATGAAGCCGGCGTTCTCGATCTGATAGTCGAGCGCGGCACGGCCACCGGCGAGGTCGAGCGTTTCGATGACGTTGCTCAGTTGGGCGGTGCCATCCGGATCAGTGACTCGCACGCTCTGGCCCAGGCGGTTGCGCGTTCCGCTACCGCCGCTCATGACGAGCGTCTGAACACCTTGCAGCTGCTCGATGCCGCCCATGGCGGTGACGGCATCCTGCGCGAGCGCGCGTGCCGTCGGCGTACTCGAGCATGCCGAGGCAAGCAGTGCCAGCCCCGCGACAACCCATCGACCCGTTCCCATGCATCGCCTCCTGGAAAGCTCGCTACTCTATCAGGTCTTTACAGAACGACGAGTGGCACGTACCATCGCCGCACGTCCGGCTGCCGCGTCGCCGCTAAAGCGGCTTCGGTGAACAGGGAAGCCGGACACTGCGTCTGCGAGGAGGAGCTATGAAGGTTGGAGTCAGCGCTCTGTTGGCAATCGTCCTCTTCCTTGCGTCTGTCGATCTGCGCGCGCATCACTCGTTTGCCGCCCAATACGACGCCGACAAGCCGGTCACTCTGGTCGGCACGGTGACCAAGGTCGAGTGGACCAATCCTCACGCTCGCTTCTACGTCGACGTCAAGGACGACAAAGGGGTCGTGACGAACTGGAATCTCGAGCTGGCCAGTCCGAACGTGCTTCGCCGCAACGGCTGGTCGCGCACCTCTCTCAACGTCGGGGATGAGGTCACGGTCGAAGGATCGCTCGCCAAGAACGGCACCAAGATGGCCAACGCGCGCGTCGTCAAACTTGCGGACGGACGGCAGGTCTTTGCCGGATCTTCAGGTGGCGACGCACCGCCACCGTCCAGGGCGAAAGAGTAGTTGATCAGAATCGGCTTGGTGTTGTCGTTGATCGGAGCGGCGCTGCTGCTGGTGGGCCCGCTCGGAACACGTGTCGGTCTCTGGTCATTTGTCATCGGTTTCCTGATGCTTGGGGTCAGCGTACTGCTGGCGCTGGTCGGTGCTTCGCTCGCGCTCGTTGGCGGGATCAAGACCGGCCAATGGCTGCCGGCGGGCACGGCGATCGTCGTTGGCCTGGCTATCGTCTCGGTGCCGAGTGCTGTCATCCTGTCGGCACGCGGCAACCCCGCGATTCACGACATCACGACCGACATGGACAACCCGCCTGCGTTCGTCGCGGTACTTCCGCTGCGGGCGGGCGCTGCCAACCCGCCGGAGTATGCAGGCGCCGAGACCGCGGCACAGCAGCGGCGTGCCTATCCTGACGTTCAACCACTCGTGCTCCGCTCCAGTGCGGGGGAGACGTTCGATCGTGCACTCGCCGCGGTCCGCGATCTTGGTTGGGAGGTGGTCGCGAGCGATCGAGCGGCAGGGCGTATCGAAGCCGTCGATACGACGTTCTGGTTCGGCTTCAAGGACGATGTGGTGATTCGCATCGCGGAAACGCCCCCGGCCGGAGGGACGCGCGTCGATGTGCGATCGAAGTCACGCGTGGGCGTTGGAGACCTCGGCACGAATGCCGGTCGCGTGCGCGAGCTGCTCAGACGCCTGCAGCCTGCCTAGCCATTCTCACCGCGGACGAATCCGCATCATCTTGTTCCCGCCGCGTTG
>JAICEG010000441.1 GCA_025924295.1 Vicinamibacteria bacterium | reverse complement strand
GCCTGCGTCTCACCGCGCGTGAACACGACCGAGCCGTGCACGCGGGGAAGCACACCCGTCTCGGTCCAGATCGGGCGGATCTCATCGAACTAGCGGCCGTCGAGGCGAACACCGCGCTCGAGCGCCTCGTCGCGCATCGCCTTTTCCTGGAGCTCGTGAAAGATGTGTTCGGCGTCTTTCTGCTGCTGGTCTTCACCTTCAGGCAGTGACGCGAGCAGATCGGCGAGCACGGCGTCAACCCGGCCGTAGCTCTCGAGCTTCTGCTTGATGCGCATCGCCTCGGTGAGAGGGCCGAGCGCCTTCTTCTCGACCTGCTGATAGAACTCAGGCGCGATGGCCTTGGCGGAAACAGCCAGCTTCTTCTTGCCGGCCGCACCCCTCAGCTCTTCGATGGCCGCGACAATCTTCTTGATTGCGGCATGTGCGGCCTCGAGCGCGCCGACCACCTGTGCTTCCGACACTTCCCTGGCACCTGCCTCGACCATCACGATGCCGTCCTTCGTTCCGGCAACGATGAGATCGAGCGTGCTCTGCTTGCGCTCGCTGTAGGTCGGGTTGATGACGTATTCGTTGTTGACCATGCCGACGCGAACGCCCGCAACGGTCTTCTCGAACGGAATCTCCGAAATCGCCAGCGCAGCCGACGCACCTGTGATCGCCAGGACATCGGCGTCGTTCTCGGTGTCCGCGGACATGAGGAGCGCGATGATCTGCGTCTCGTAGCGCCAGCCGGAGGGGAAGAGCGGCCGGATGGGACGATCGATCAGCCGGCTCGTCAGGATTTCCTTCTCCGCGGCCTTGCCCTCGCGCTTGAAGAAACCACCGGGGATGCGCCCCGATGCGTACGCGTATTCGCGGTAATCGACGGTCAACGGAAGGAAGTCGACGTCGCGCGGGCTTGCGGCACGCGACGCGGCGACCAGCACCATGGTGTCGCCGGACCGGACGATCACCGCGCCATGGGCCTGCTTCGCGAGCTTGCCGGTTTCGAGGGACAACGTACGAGATCCGACTTGGATCTCGCGCCTCTGCAAATTGACGTTGTGCATGTGACTCAGGTTCTACTTGCGGATGCCGAGACGCTTGATGAGGTCGGCATAGCGCTCGGAATCTTTGCTCTTGAGGTAATCGAGCAGCCGTCGACGCTGGCCCACCAGCTTCAGCAGCCCCCGGCGGGAATGATGATCCTTCGCATGGATCTTGAAATGCTCGGTGAGGTAGTTGATGCGCTCACTGAGGAGCGCGACTTGGACTTCAGGTGACCCCGTGTCACCGTCGTGTGTCTTGTATGTCCCGATGATGCCGCTTTTGCGGTCCCTGCTCAACGCCACTGGTGGCTCCTTCACGCACGGTCCAGACTGATCTGAGGCTTGACGCCCCTGTCCACCGAACCGCCGTACGGTTCCGAGTATTCCTGGTCCCTTAAACAGTTCATTTTAAATCAGAACGACGGCCGGGTGCAAAAACTCCCCGCTCGAGTCGGGCGTACCGAGGGCCACGAGTTGCCCTTCTTCGTCGATCAACCGAATCCATGCGTCCGGTCCCCGGTGGACGGCCTCGGCCCCCGCCAGGACGTGGGGCGTGCCCAGCATCTGCCCATGGGCCACCCGCTTGCGACCCTCGGACCCGAGACGGACCGATGGCAACCGTGGCAGCAGGCGTTCGAGCGGAATCCACCGTTCTTTCAGCACGGTACTCGATTGCCGTACCTGTTCCAGGTCGACAGCCTGGTCCAGCGTGAACTCGCCGCTTCGAGTACGACGCAGCGATTCGAGACAGGCGCCGGTGCCGACGAGCTCGCCGAGGGTATGTGCGAAGCTGCGGACGTAAAAACCGGCTGAACAGGTGACGGCGATGCGCGCCGAGGCTGCCGCGAACTCGATGAGCTCGGCGCGTGCGACCCGCACCGGCACCGGCGACAGCGTGACCTGTTCATCCCGGCGCGCTCGTGTGTACGCGCGCTCGCCGCCGACCTTCTTCGCCGAAAACGCCGGTGGCGTCTGCAGGTAGTCGCCGCGCAGGGACGCGAGCGCGGTCTCTATCGCTTCACGGGTCGGCCGGTCCTGCGAACGCGCGGTCTCGACGCCGGTGATGTCGTACGAGTCGGTCGAGATGCCGAACCGGACCGTGGCCACATAGTCCTTGTCCGACGAGACGAAGAAGCGCACAAGTCGCGTGGCGCGACCGCACGCCAGAGGGAGCACTCCCGTCGCAAGCGGATCGAGCGTGCCGGTATGGCCGATTCGCCGTTCGTGCAGGGAGCGTCGCGCGACGGCGACGACGTCATGTGACGTCAGGGCTGCCGGCTTGTCGACGACGAGAACGCCATCCATATCAGGGTTCACTCTTCTCGGTTCTTGCTTCTCGGTGCTGGTTCACGTTCGCTGGTCGCGTTCGGGGTTCCCTGATTGGTGGCGAACCGCAACTCGAACCTGAACACGAACGGAGAAGTAAGAATCGAGAAGTGTGAACTACTTCCCGTCTTCAATCGCTTTCGTGAGTTTCGCCTCGAACAGTGCCTTGAGGTCGGCGAACTCGCCGCGCGCCGAGCAGCCCGATGCATTGGTGTGTCCACCCCCGCCGAACTCGCGGGCGACGGCGTTCACGTTGATGTTTCCTTTCGAGCGCATGCTGACACGCCAGTCGCCAGGGCCGTTCTCTTTGAAGAACGCCACCGCCACGATGTCCTTCACGGTGAGAGGCAGGTTGACCAGCCCCTCGGTGTCCTCGTAGGTGCCTCCGCACTCACGTGCCAGCTGCTGGTCGACATACACCGTCGCGATGCGGCCCGATGGATCGAGCTGCATGCGGTGGAGCACCGCGCCATACAACTTGAGTCGCGCCAGGTTGTTGCTGTCGAAGATGCTGCGCGCGACGGCGGGGGCGTTGACACCGGCCTCGACGCACTGACGACAGATGTCGAACGTGCGCGGCGTGATGTTCGAGTAATGGAACGCGCCGGTGTCGGTGAGGATCGCGATGTAGATGTGGGTCGCGATCTCGGGGGTGAGCGCAACCGCGAGCTCGCCGATCAGCGTGAACACCATCTCGCCGCATGCCGCGGCAGAGAGGTCGAGCCAGTTCATCGCCCCGTAGAGCGTGTTGCCTGGATGGTGATCGATGTTGATCACGTAACTGCGTTCGAGCCCGGCGACGCCGGTGCGCTGAACGTCGCCGCACTCGAGGATGATCACGGCCTCGCCCGCATCGTCGACACGATCGACCACCTCGATCTGGTCGACGCCCGGAAACACCTGCATCTGCGGCGGTACGCGGTCCTTGCTGACGACGCGCACCTGCTTGCCCATGCGCTCGAGCGCGAGTGCCATGGCCAGCGACGACCCGATCGCGTCGCCATCCGGCCGGGCGTGCGACGCCACGACGAATCGTTGTCGACGGCGGATCTCGGCAGCGACCTGGGCGGCCGTCGTGTCAGCGGTTGTGGTGGTCATGCCCGTCGGTGTCCTCGCTCGCGCCGTCGTCGGCAGCAGCGCGCTGCGCCTCTTCTTCGTGCAGGTCGCGCAGGATCTGCTCGATCCGATCCTGGTGCGCGACTGACTCGTCGAACCGGAACTCGATCTCCGGGACGCGCCGCAGGCGCAGCCGGCTGCCGATGTTCCGTCGCAGGAAGGGCGTTGCCCGCTCCAGTGCCGCCGCGGTCGTGCGACGTTCCGCAGCGTCACCCATCATCGTGTAGAACACCCGCGCCAGCTGCAGGTCGGGTGACATCTTGACCCGCGTGAGCGTGATGAAGCCGATGCCCGGATCGTGCACGACACCGCGACTCAGGAGTTCGCTGAGCTCCTGACGGATCTGGTCGCCGACGCGGTCGGGTCTGTGCCCTTGAGCCATTATGTGAGGTACTCGACCTCGGACCGTGAGATCAGGCCGGGTTCGAGACGTTCGATTTCCTCAGCCGCCGCCGCGAGTTCCTGCTCGACGTGCAGTGTCGTGTTCGAGATGGCGACGATACCCAGGGTCGCCCGCTGCCAGAGATCCTGATGTTCGAGTTCGGCGACCGCGACGTTGAACTTCTGCAGGCGATCCTTGATCCGCCTGAGCACCATGCGCTTGTCCTTGAGTGACTGCGCGTAGGGAATATGAACCTCGACGTGAAGG
>JAICEG010000440.1 GCA_025924295.1 Vicinamibacteria bacterium | reverse complement strand
GTCATGACGGAACTGGACCTGAATCCTCACGAGATCATGCACGCGCTCGAGGGCTACCTCGACTCACTCCGCAAGACGTCCGTTCGCGATCTGCGAGTGGCACCAGCGACAAAGCTTGTGTTGAAACTTGCGTTCCACCAGGCGAGCCGTGGCGGCCGTCAAACGATCGAATCAGGTGATCTCTTCTCAGCGATCTTCGAGGAGAGCCAGGGCGTTCCGGTTGCGATCGTCCGGCGGCACGGGGTCGAGCCCGAGGTGCTCGTGTCACGCATCACCGCGCGCATGCGCGAGAACGAGATTCGCGAGGAGCATCTGCGCAAGCGGTTCGAGCTGCCGCCGTTTCTCAAGAACTTCGCTACGAACCTGAACCTGCTGGCACGGCAGGACAAGATCGCCCCGGTGTACGGCCGCGACGTCGAGATCCAGCAGGTGCTCGAGATCCTCTGCCACCGCGAGCGCTCGAACTCGGTGATGCTCATCGGCGAGCCGGGTGTTGGCAAGACCGCCATTGTCGAGGGGCTGGCGCGACGAATCGAATTCGAACCGGACTCCGTGCCGGTGCGGCTGCGCGACTGCCAGGTCGTCAACCTTCAGATGAACACGATGGTGGCGGGCACCATGCTGCGCGGGATGTTCGAGGACCGCATCCAGAACGTCATTCGCGAGATCAAGGAACGGCCGAATCTCATTCTGTTCATCGACGAAGCGCACACGATGGTGGGCGCCGGGTCGGCGCTGGGCGCTCCGTCCGATGCCGCCAACGTCTTCAAGTCCGTACTCGCCCGCGGTGAGGTCCGCATCATCGGTGCGACCACACTGAGCGAGTACAAGGAGTACATCCAGGAAGACGAGGCGCTCTCGCGGCGGTTCCGTACGGTGAACGTCGCCGAACCGACGATTGAAGAAACTCGTCGCATTCTTTACAACATCCGGCCGCGGCTGGAACGCAATTATTCTGTCCGCCTGATGGACGATGCGATTGAGACGGCGCTCGAGATGTCGCCGCGCTACCAGCGGCACCTGCACATGCCGGACAAGGTCATCGGGTGGCTCGACACAGCAGCTGTTCGCGCCGAGATCGATCGCCGATGGGAAGTGACCTCTTCGGATGTCGTCGATGTCATCTCGAATGCCGCGCAGATTCCGACGGATATGGTGTTCCGCGACGTCGGCGATCGCTTCAAGGACATCGAGCAGCGCCTGGGCAAGCGCGTGATCGGCCAGAAGAAGGCGGTCGAGGCGCTCGCGCATCGCCTGGTCATGAACAAGGGACCGCTCAAGGACGGCTTCGATCGTCCCGACGGCGTACTCCTGTTTCTCGGCCCGACCGGCGTCGGCAAGACCGAGCTCGCGAAGGCGGCTGCCGAGTTCCTGTTCGGTGACGAGAAGAAGATGATCCGGATCGACATGTCCGAGTACCAGGACGGCGGCGTGTCGGTCGACAAGTTGATCGGTATGCCGCGAGGCATCGTGGGCAGTCAGCGTGGCGGGATTCTGACCAACCAGCTGAAAGACCATCCGTGCTCCGTCGTCCTGCTCGACGAAATCGAGAAGGCCAGTCCGAGCCTGTTGAACCTGTTCCTGCAGGCCTTCGACGAAGGCTGGTTGACGGATGGTCGCGGCAAGCGCGTCTATCTCTCCGATGCCATCGTCATCATGACGTCGAACGCAGGCTCCGAGCATTTCCGGAAGCTGCAGAGCCCGTTCGGTTTCCGCTCGGGACAGGACTCGATGGGGCAGGTGCAGTCGGAGATCAATCGCGAGCTCGAACGCCGGTTCCCCCCGGAGTTCCGCAATCGTATCGACCAGGTCGTGGTATTCGAGCCCTTGACCAAGGAAGAAGTGCACCAGATAGCGGTCAAGTACCTCGAACAGGTCGGTGCGTCAGTGCGCCGATGGAACAAGACGCTTCACGTCGAGCCCGATGCGCTCGACAAACTGGTCGCCGACGGCTACAGCATGGCTTATGGGGCCCGCTTCCTGAAGCGCGTGATCGACGATCAGATCAAGCTGCCCCTCAGCCAGCACTGGAAGGATGCCAACACGTTCCGCGCCGTCCTGAGGGACAACCTGGTCACCGTTGAAACGGTGGGTCCGCGACTGATTGCGTCTTCCGATCAGGCGATCGCGGTCTAAAACGGAACCTGACAACTCCCAACCTCCAACCTCCAATTCCCAAGGACAAGCTCTTTGGGAGTTGGGAGTTGGAGTTTGGGAGTCTTTCTCAGCCCCGCGCTCCCGTTACACCGTATTTCGCCTTCAGCGTCCCCACGAGCGCGCCGACCTCATCTCGGTATCCCCTGGGCGGATACTTTGCGACATAGAGCCGTTCGTACCCTTCCACCAGGTGCGGGTACTCCTGTGACAACCAGCGCATGAAGTGATCGCGTGTGCCGTCCTGCAGATACATCACGGCGCAACCGATGAAACAGGCACCGTGCTCGGCGATCGCCTTCACCGTTCGCTCGAGGAGTGCCGGCTTCGACGAGATGCCCGGCACGATAGGGTTCATCAGCACGCCCGCACGAATACCAGCGTCCACTAGCTCCCGGACTGCCCTGAGCCGTTGCAGCGGTGAAGCGGTGCCCGGCTCGAGTGCACGCCAGACGTCTTCATCGACGCAGGGCACGCTGATGCAGACGTTCACATCTGTCTTCGCGGAGAGATCGACCAGGATGTCCTTATCGCGGACCACCATCGGTCCCTTCGTCACGACACCGGTGGGTGTGCTGAACTCGCAAAACGTTTCCAGCACGCCGCGTGTGAGTTTGTAAAACCCCTCGATCGGCTGGTAGCAGTCGGTTGCGGTGCCGAGCGCGACGACCTCGTTGGCCCACTGCGGCCGCTGCAGTTCACGACGGAGCGTTTCGACCACATTAGTCTTCACGAAGATGACCGATGCGAACTCGTCATCGGCGCCGAGCTCGAACTGCGTGTGATAGCGGCGTGCGTAGCAGTAATGACACCCGTGGGTGCAGCCGCGATATGGATTGAGGGTCCACTTGAAGGGCATGCCCTTCACGGCATTGAGCGCCGACCGGCAGCGTATCTCCTGGTAGCGGGCAGCGTCCGCGCGTCGCCTCGCCTCCGTGAGCGCCTCCACCCCGCCTGCTTTGACCATGTCCGCGACCTGTCGAGAAGTGGGCTTCGCCGGGCCGAGATCGAAGAGGAGTGGCGCGATTTCCATGGCAATCCGTGTGTCTTCGTCTAATGTTCGCCCCATAGACTACCAGAGACCGGACCGCCCTGCACTCGCTTATGGCGGTCCCAGCACTTCGGCTCTCCAGTACCCGAGCAACTGGTCGAGCATCGATTCAAAAGAGATCTGCGGGCGCCAACCGGTCCGGGCGCGGAGTCTGCTGGTCTCGGCAACGAACACCGTGGTTTCTGATGGGCGCAGCCGGGCGGTATCGGTTTCCACTCGAATCTCGACCTGAGAACGCGACAGGAACGCGTCCAGCAGCGATCGAATGCTCCGGCCGATCCCCGAACCGACGTTGTAGATCTCGCCCGACTGGCCGAGCTTCATCAGCGCTGCATAGGCACGCACCACATCCCTTACGTCGGTGAAGTCGCGACGGGTCTCGAGGTTTCCAACGCGGATGACTGGCTCTGTCAGTCCGCGTTCGATCATCGCGATCTGACGGGCCATGCTGGGTGCAACAAAGGCGGGATTTTGCCGCGGGCCGGTGTGGTTGAACGGCCGGACAACGATGATGTCGAGCCCGTCGTCCCGGAACGTGCGGATGGCCAATTGTTCCTGGGCGAGTTTGCTGACCGCGTACGGACTGCTTGGCGCGATCGCGCCGTCTTCGTTGATCGGAGAATCTGAGGGCGCGTACACGGCGGCGGAACCGGTGACGAGGACGCGGCTCTTCAGCCCGGCGCGTCGGATCGCGTCGAGCAGATGTTCGGTCGCGAGCACGTTGTCCTCGAGCGGCTTCGCGGCGTCGCGCCATGACTCGGCCACCTGTGGAGCGCCGGCAAGGTGAAACACCGCAGAGGGGCGAAGATTGGCGATCGCCTTACGCACCACGTCACGGTCGAGAAGATCGATGGTGTGCCAGTCCGCGAGGCGGGCGAGTTCGGGCCTCGGCGCGGTGCGCGCCCAGCCGATGATCTCG
>JAICEG010000439.1 GCA_025924295.1 Vicinamibacteria bacterium | reverse complement strand
CTATGAGGCCGTCGGCATCGCCAGCGCATGGGGAAGCGTCCTGCCGCTGCGCCAGAAGGACCGGCGCGCCGCTGACGAATCGGAAGCCGTTCGCGCATTCGTCGAGATCTGTCCATCGGCCGGGCCGGCGCCCGCCAAGAGTTGGCCGCGCAGGCTGGCATCGGCAGTGACGAACACCTATCGCGAGGTGCTCTACCTGTTCCTGCAGCGCGTCCTGTTCCCCGGACAGATGGCGATGTTCGGAACGGTGTGCAACCCGGCCGGCTGCGCCGTGGCATACCGCCGGACCTATCTCGAGTCGCTGTTCGACACCGTCGAGCCGCAGCTCGGAGACGACCTCACCAACTCCGAGGACATCTTCATCGGGCTGGCGATGCTCAACGAGGGCTACCGCAACATCCAGGTGACCGATGTCTGCGCGCGCACCATCGAGCCCGAAGTGCAGCGGCTGCCCAGGCAGTTGTACCTGTGGTCCTCGGCATTCCTCCAGTCAGCCTTCTACTTCGACGTCCTGCTGAAAAGCCCGTTCAAGGCGCTGCGGCGCTGGCGGCTCGGTCGTGATCCGCGAAACGCGACCGACCCAGGACGCAAGGAGATTGTCGCGACCCAATCGGTTGCCTATGCCGGGATGAACGATGCCATGCCTCCGAATCCGTTCCTCTCTATCGCGACGGATATCTCGAACGCCGTGCCGCGCGCCTTTGCTGCCGGAGCAGAGGCAATGCGACAAGCCAGCGGCGTCAATCGACGCGTGATCCAGGAACCGTATCGGCAGGCCTTCGGCCGCGAGCGCACCAAGGCGTACGGCCGGCCAGCGGGTTGGGCGCTGATGACTTCGGCGGTGGAGAAGATCGGCTTCCCGACAATGCTCCTGCTGATGGTCGTCTTCAGAAACTGGGAGGACCTGCTCATTACTGTCTGCGCCGAAACATTCCTCGTCGTCTCGGCACTGATGATCGTGATGAAGAACCAGCGCCTCGAGTATCTGGTCAAGGGAATAGCTGTCACTCCCGTTCGCTACACGTTGCTCGCCTTCGAGCTCGTGACGATCGCGCGATTCGCGTCTGATTTGTGGTTGACCGGAAATCGAAAGTGGCGCAAATGACAACCCGTGCCCTCGTCGCTGTCGTGGTCGTCCTCTGTGCGGTGAATACCTTCGCGCAATCGGCCATCCCCGCAGAAGGACTCGCTGCCGAACAAGCCGGCAATTGGGCGCAGGCGCGCGACATTTATGAGGCCAGCCTCGAGCGTGAGCCGCACGATGCGGCCCTGTGGGCTCGTGTGGCGGACATCGAAGCGCACCTCGGCAATCTCGAGGGCAACGTCGCGGCGCTACGGCACGCGATCGATGAAGCACCGAACGACGCGACGCTCCATCAACGTCTGTCACAGGGGTATGCGCTCCTGGGCCAGCCGTCGGCCGCGCTCGAGGCGATCGAACGCGCGGTCGCGCTGTCGCCGTCTTCCGTGGACTTTCTTCGCGCACGCGCGACGCTGGCGACGTGGCTGCCGGACTACGGCCGGGCCCAGGACTCCTATCGACGCCTTCTCCAACTGCAGCCCGAGAATCACGAGCTCGCATTGAGCCTGGCGCGTGTCAGCGCCTGGGGCGGGCGCTCTGATGCCGCCGTCGACGCCTACCGTCGATACCTGCAACATGAGCCCGGCGCTGCCGCCGTGTGGATCGAGCTGGCGAGAACCGAGGGTTGGCGCGGGAACTACGGCGCGGCGCTCGCGGCCCTCGACCAGTATCGGCAGCTCGCCGGACCAGACGGTGCGTTCGCGCGCGAATCGGCAGCCGTGCTCGCCAGAGCCGGCAGGCCGGACAAGGCGCTCGACACGCTCCAGCCGATGCTGCGCCAGCAGCCCGACGACTACGAGCTGAACCTGACGCGCACGATCGCCCTGACGATGCAGCGACGTTCACGTGAAGCGGCGAACGCTCTCGAGGCCGTGCAGCGGTTGCAGCCAGACGCACGCGACACGCACGAAGCCGAACGCGTCGTTCGAGCCACGATGGCGTCAGCGGCGGACCCCGGAGTGAGTGTGTACGGCGATTCGAGCGGTCTCTCGGTGCAGCGGGTTACGCCCCGGGCGACGATCGCGTTGGCGACCGGCACGTCGCTCGCCGCGGGATCGACGCACGAGATGCTGACGGCGCCGATCGGAAGCGGCCTCGAGCAGGTCGGAGGGAACCCGGATGCCCGGCACGATCAGCTCTGGGTCAGCGCAGAGCAGCAGGCTGGCGTCTTCAACCTGCGTGGCCGCGTCGGGCAGTCGCGAGTCGCGACACGCAGCCTGACGGCGTATGCCATCGGCGCGGGCGTCGCTCCATTCGATGGATTGAAATTCTCTGTCGAGAGGAGCTTCGGGTTCTTCGTCATGTCGCCTCGCACCGTTGGGCTCGGCCTGGACGTGGTAGGCCACCGAGGCCAGGTCGACTGGTCGCCCACCATCGGCTCACACGTGGCCGTTGACGTGTTGCACCAGAGTCTTTCGGATGGCAATCGCCGCTGGGAGTTCACCGTCGCGCCTCGTCGGAGCTTCGCGCGGACGGAGCGATTGAACCTGGATCTCGGCGTGGTGGTCTCGCAAATGGGTACGACCAGGAACCTGGACAACGGCTACTACGATCCGCAGCGGTACGAGTACTACGCTGCGGCGGCCTACCCATACTTCAAGGTCCGCGAAAGCATCGGACTCGGGTTGTCGCTCGCGGCCGGAGTGCAGCGAGACGACCTCAGCCCCACCTTCCGGTTCGGAGGGAATGCGACTGCCGAGGCCACTTTCGGGATTTACGACCCGTGGGGCCTCAAGGTCTCGGGCGGCGGAATCTTCAATCAGCGGCTGGGGAACGGCGCGTTCAGCGGCTATGGCGCGAGCGTGTCGGTCATTCGACGGTTCTAATCCCACACGAGAAACTCCCAACTCCCAACTCCCAAAGTCAGGAAACATCAATCATGCGCGCGTTAATCACTGGAGGTGCAGGCTTCATCGGATCGCACCTCGCCGAAGCTCTGCTCGACCGCGGCGATCAAGTCTGGGTCCTCGATGATCTCTCCACCGGCAAGGTGGAGAACATTGCCCACCTCATGGCGCACCCGGGATTCAACTTCACGATCGGGTCCGTGACCGACGAGGAAAAGGTCGCCGCCCTCGTGGACCAGGTCGACATGGTCTTCCATCTCGCTGCCGCCGTCGGCGTCCGCCTCGTGGTAAGCGCGCCTGTTCACACGATCGAGACCAACGTTCACGGAACCGAGACCGTGCTCCGCCACGCGGCCAGGCACCGCAAGCTCGTGGTCGTCGCCTCGACGTCCGAGGTTTACGGGAAAGGCGTCGTGTTGCCCTTCCGCGAAGATGCCGATCTCGTTCTCGGCCCGCCGACGAAGCCGCGCTGGGGATACGCAGCAAGCAAGCTGATCGACGAGTTCCTGGCGCTCGCGTACGGGAAGGAACGCCAGGTCCCGGTGATCGTCGTGCGCTTCTTCAACACCGTTGGCCCGCGCCAGAGCGATCGATATGGCATGGTCATCCCCAGCTTCGTGCGCCTGGCGCTGGCCGGTCAGCCACTCATCGTCCATGGGGATGGTTCGCAGACTCGCAGTTTCACGTGGGTCGGCGACGTCGTCGGAGCGTTGCTCGGGCTGGTTGCCGAGCCGCGCAGCGTCGGCCAGGTGTTCAACATTGGCAATGGGGCCGAGGTGAGCATCCTCGAGCTCGCCGAAAGGGTCATCGACCTGACGGACAGCAGCTCCTCGATCACGTTCGTCCCGTATCACGAGGCGTTCGGCGACAGCTTCGAGGACATGTCGCGCCGCGTCCCGGATATCGGCAAGATCCAGCGCCTGATCGGGTACAGACCAATCGTGCACCTCGACGAGATTCTGGAGCGTGTCATCGAGTTCTGGGAGCCGACAGCGCCCCTTCTGCTCGGTGGCGCCCACTCGTCCAGCGCAAAGACGAACAACGAGCGTCCCGACACCGTCGCTGCGTTCTGACGGTTACCAACGCGGTCTGACATCGGGCCGCCGTTGATGGCGGCGCCGCGTCAGCGACGCGTCTGTACCCCGGCATCCGCGGCAAACGAGTTGTACTGAAGGGATTGTTTTCAGGCAGGACAGGCAGGATT
>JAICEG010000438.1 GCA_025924295.1 Vicinamibacteria bacterium | reverse complement strand
GACAGCGCCCGCCGTGCTCATGCCGGCGAACACCATTGTCCACAGGCACGTGTACGCCAGATGACGCTGGTAAGGCGCGAGCCACCCGCCGATGGAGGCAGGATCGATCGCGCGCAGCCAGTGCGAACGTGCTGCGCTATCCAGCCACCTGACGGCCAAGTTCAAGAGTGGAACCTGCAGCAGCTTGTCATAGAACGTCGGCAGCCCCGCCGATCCCAGGAGTTGGTACAGCCCGACCGTGCTGAGCCCGTACAGAACACCGAAGGTGATGCGTCCCAATTCGGTGCGCGGCGACGTGGAAGGATCCGTGAACAGGAGATGCATCCCGAGAAAGACGGCGATCGGGATGTACGAATCGTAGAAGAAGTAGATGCCGGTCGCTGCGTAGTACACGAGCCCGAACAGATACGTCGTGACCACGGCCGACATCGTCATCGACGCCACCCCGAAGAGGGCCTGGCCGGGCAGGCCGACGAGGAACAGCATCAGATACATGTGCGGTGGATAGAACTGCGTGCTCGCAATCTCGGGTCCCCACGTGAGGTCGCTCGTTCCCGTGAGAATCATCGCAAGCGAGAAGATCGCAAGCGGAAAGGACGACGGGTTGAAGACATGCGTGGGCCGGCCGTCCCGATTCCAGGTAATCAGCTCCTTGGCAGAGAAGCCGAGCGCGACCATCAGGAACTGGAGGTAGAACCAGTCCGGCTTGAACCAGAGAAAGAGGTTGATGCTGAAGACGACAGGAAATGGACCGAAGCCAAGCGTGTAGGCGTCGCGCCGTGACCAGCCGAGAAGCATGTCGAAGCCGTACGCGAACAGGAGCTGGGCGGCGATGAGTTGAAGGGAGTCGAAGACCGGCGGCCAGTACAGGCCCCAGTAGAGCAGCACCGACGCCTGTGCGCAGGCCTGGAGGTAGTGCTGCCTCCGCAGCGCGATCGTGAACGAGAGCGTGCGGCGGACGCGTCGGGCCCACGTCACGAGCGCTGCGTTCCCGATCGCCACCAGTGCTGCCGCGCCGATGAACGACAACCACAGCGACTGGTTCTGCTGGACTGAATCGAGCAGGCTCAGCGCAAGGAGCCCGAGTGAACAAGACAGCGGGAACCAGTGAGTAAGACGAGCGTAGGTCAAGCTCTGACCTTTGCGCTTCTTTGAACGTATGGTTTGCCGAGACGCGACGACGGGCAAATCATGCGCCTGCCGCTGGCACCCGTCAACACACTGTTGCTGCCGGGATTCGGCCGGCGTATAACGGCAGTGTGCCGAGGGCAGCTCTCATCGTGGCTGTGCTCTGGTCGGTGGGGCTCGCCGCGCAACAGGCCGCAAGGCCGTATTCGCCACCCCGCACTCCCTGGGGCGACCCCGACCTGCAAGGGACCTACACCAACAAATACGAGCAGAGCACACCGCTCGAGCGTCCGGCGCAGTTCGTCGGCCGGAGAGTCGAGGATGTCAACGGCGCTGAGCTTGCCGCTGTCCTGGAGAAACGAAACACACAAGTTGTCGAACGCGCCGCCGGCGTCGGCTCGTTCGAGTTCCGCGATCCGCTCCAAGTCACGAAGGGCAGCCGCGCGTGGTTGATCGTCGATCCCCTTGACGGCAAGATTCCTCCACTCACGCCCGCCGCTCGGCAACGGATTGGTCCGCCCGATCCGTTTCAGGACACGGGGATCCAGGGCATCGTCAACGCCAGGCA
Organism: Vicinamibacteria bacterium; assembly: GCA_025924295.1. Taxonomy (GTDB): domain Bacteria; phylum Acidobacteriota; class Vicinamibacteria; order Vicinamibacterales; family UBA2999; genus Gp6-AA40. Next base: position 2,443 of record JAICEG010000438.1, on the reverse strand, counting down.
GAGGACGCCGAGCAGCTTCGACGATCGCGCCTTCGACAGCCTCGACGATTTCGGTCTCTGGGATCGCTGCATCACGCGCGGTCTTCCCGGCGCGATGATGCCGCACATCCTCGGCAACTCGTACGAGATCGTCCAGGCGCCGGGCGTCGTCAGCATCCGCTACGAGTTGATTCACGATGTGCGGGTGATCCCGCTGGACGGGCGAGCGCACGCACCGAAGTCGCTGGAGTTCGAGCTGGGCGACGCGCGCGGCCACTGGGAAGGGAACGCGCTGGTGATCGAGACCACCAACTTCAAGAATCGAAGCACGTATCGAAACGCCGACGCCGCCACGCTGCGCCTGATCGAGCGCTTCACGCCCACCTCCGCTGGACGAATGGAGTGGAGCGTCACCGTCGACGACCCTTCGACGTGGACGCGGCCATGGACGTTCTCGCTGCCGCTGACGAAGACGGACACCGAGCCGGTGCTCGAGTTCGCATGCCATGAAGGCAACTACGCGCTGCGCCACATCCTCAGTGGCGCGCGGAACGCAGACGCGCCGTCTGCTCGTTGATGCTGATCGACGCACTCCCGCTTGACAGGCAAGGGTGGCCGCCATACCGTAGGCATAATTAACTTATGCCTAGGGAGACTGGCGTCCCGCCCGGGACGCTCATGATGCTGGTGTTGCGCGTGCTCGTCGCGCAGCCCTTGCATGGCTACGCGATCGCGCAGCGCATTCATCAGCTGTCCGCCGACGAACTCCGGGTGGAAGAGGGGGCGCTCTACCCCGCGCTGCAGAAGCTGCTGATCAAGGGCTGGGTCAAAGCGGCATGGCGCCAATCGGAGTCCGGCCGGGAGGTGCGCGAATATCGCATCACGCCCAGCGGGCGAAGGCAGCTCGAGGCCGAGATGGCCGAATACCGGCGGATGGCGCGCGCGATCGCCGTGCTGCTGGATACCGCGTGAGGTGCTGCGCATGGCGCGAATCGGCGAGTGGATCCGGCGTCTCGACTACCTCCTCAGGCGAGGTCACCACGAGGAGCAATTGCGCCGGGAGATGGAGGCGCATCGCGCGCTGTTGGCGGAGCCCAAAGCCTTCGGCAACACGCTCCGGCTGCGGGATGAAGCGCGTGAGGCATGGGGATGGACGTGGCTCGACGACCTCGTCCACGACCTGCGTTATGCGCTGCGAACATTGCGACGTACGCCGGGCTTCACGCTCACGGCGGTCGTGACGCTGGCGCTCGGCATCGGTGTCAACATCGGCATGTTCAGCGTGGTGAACACGCTGTTGCTGCGGCCGCTGCACGACACCAACGGGTACATCGTGGGGATATACAGCCGCAGCACCACGGCTTCCGGCGAGTTGCGCGCCATCTCCTATCCGAACTACCGCGACCTGCGTGACGGCACGACCGGCGTGTTTGCAACCCTGGCTGCCCACACACCGGTACTCGTGGGTCTCGACGATGGCCGCGGGACGCGTCGCGCGCTGGCCTCTACCGTGACCGCCAACTTCTTTCAGGTGTACGACGTGGCACTGGCCCAGGGACGGCCGTTCACGTTGGAGGAAGAGCAGCCTGGAGGGAGTGCGCGCGTTGCCATCGTGAGCGATCGCTTCCGGGAGCAGCTGGGTGGTGACCCGAACGTACTCGGCCGGGTCGTGCAAATCAATGGCGAGCCGTTCACGGTGATCGGCGTCGTGCCCGCGGATTTCACCGTGAGCATACCCGGACCGGAACTGTGGCTGCCGCTCGGTGCGCACGATGTGTTCAGACCCGAAGAGACATCGAGCGCCCCATTTGCCGCTCGCAACGCGCACGAGCTCGGTGTCGTCGGCCGGTTGCACGACAGCATTTCAGAGGAGGCTGCCTCGCCCGCACTTGCCACCGTCGCTCGCCGGCTCGAGCAGGCTTTTCCCGTTGAGAACCAGGGCTACACCCTTCAGTTGTCCCGGCCGTCGCGCCTCTTGTTCATGCCAGGTCCGGGGAGCAGCGTGATCACGGCGAGCCTCACAGCTCTTCTGATGCTCATGCCGGCGGTCGTCCTCCTCGTGGCCTGCTTGAACCTCGTCGATCTGCTGCTGGCTCGCGGGCAGGCACGGCGCCAGGAGATGGCGATCAGGCTGTCACTCGGCGGACGTCGAGGGCGCCTCACGCGTCAGCTCCTGAGCGAGGGGCTGATCCTCGCACTCGCCGGAGCGGCCGTCGGGCTCGTCCTGTCACGATGGGCGACCGGCGCGGTTCTCGCGTCGATACGCCCGGTGATTCCCATCGACGTGAGTCTTCCCGCATTCGATCTCGATTGGCGGGTGCTTGCCGGAACTGTCGGATTCAGCATCGTTGCCACGCTGATCTTTGGTGCGTGGCCCGCCTGGGCGATCACCGGTCGCGCGGCGGGAAGCGATCTCAAGCGGCAGACCGGAGAAGACGGACGACGGCGGATCGGAAGCGTTCGG
>JAICEG010000437.1 GCA_025924295.1 Vicinamibacteria bacterium | reverse complement strand
GAGTGAAAGCGCAAAGCCCGTGCGCGGCGCGAGACGCACCAGGCTCGGACTGAGCAACCCGCGATCCCAGCCCGCTTCGGCGGATGTGACGTAAGGCAGCGGAATCAGTGGAAGGAGCGCCGCGCCGTCCGGATTGATTGCGCCATTCTCATCGCTCGCGATCACGTAGCGTCCGCCCGGCGTCTCGAAGTCGACGGACGAAAGGCGATTGTCGACCGCCCGCATATGCTGGTTGTACTCGTAGCGCAATCCCACGTTGACGGTGAGGTTGCTCCGCATCCGCCAGTCGTCCTGAGCGAACAGGTGCAGCCAGTTCGTTCTGCCGTTCTCGTCACCGCGCCCGATGCCCGACACCGCTGTCGTCGGGTAGCCAAGCAGGAAGTCGGCGAAGGCATTGCCAGTGAACTGGCCTGTGTACGTAAATGAGCCGCGCGCGTTGTCGGGCTGCTCCGGCTTGAAGCGCAGGTGAAAGAAGTAGCCGCCGAACTTGACGCGATGCGCTCCGCGGTCGAGCAGGACGCTGTCGAAGATCTCGAAGTGTAGATTGTCGCGATAGGTGAAGGTCGTGGGATCGCCGAACACGCTGTATTGCCCGCGGGTGGAGATCTGCGGATAGCCGACGTCGCGCGGGTCACTCGTCACACCCTGCAGGCCGACTTCACTGGCAAAGTCGACGCCACGATTCTGGCTGGTCTGCCCGCCCGAGACCTTCATCCATCCGAACCGGAGCTCGTTGAGCAGCCTGCTGCCGACCAGTCGGGTATGACTGACTGCGACGTTTCGCGCCCTGGTATTCAGCGTGCGGCCGAACCCGGGCACGAGCGTTTCCTGAAGACTGCTGCTGCCGAATGGCTGGATTTCGTTCGCGTCGAACGTGCTCACGCGCGCGAACAGCTGGTCACCCGAGTCGAAGCGATGATCGAGGCGCAGGCTGAATTGGTCGACGTCTTTGATCTGTTGCTCGATAGCGGTCAGGTTCTGCTGCGCCGTACTCGAGGTCGCCAAGGGCACGTGCTGGAGCAATGACACGGCAAGTGGATCGATCCGCCCCTGCGGAATGATGCCGTTTGCGAATGGCGTGCAGACGCTGCCAGGGGTCGTGATGGTCAACGGATCGCAGATGGACGCACCGGAAAAATTTCCACCGCGGACCGCAGCCGTCGGCACGGTGAACGTGCGCGTCAGCGCACGGTTCGAGCGCTGCCCTTCGTAGCTGAAGAAGAAGAAACTCCGGTCGCGCGCGAGTGGTCCGCCCAGCGTCCCGCCGAACTGGTTCTACCGAAGCGGCGGCACGGGCTGGTCTTTCGGATCGAAGTAGTTGTGCGAGTCGAAGGTGTCGTGGCGAAAGAACTCGAACAGGCTTCCGCGGAACGCGTTGGCGCCGGCGCGCGTAGCGACGTTGATGAGAGCGGACGCTTTACCGCCGAACTCCGCGGCGTACTGCGATTTCTGAATCTTGAACTCCTGAATCGAGTCGACCGACGGATTGATGACGAGGTTGTTGAACAGCTCGTCGGTGACCTTCACGCCGTCGAGCAGATAGATGTTGTGCCCCGAGCGCTGACCGCCAACGTTGGGAAGCGGTCCCGCCTGTTGCAACGCTTCACCGCGAGTCCCGCCAGGCGGAATCACGACCGCGTCGCTCAGTTGCGCCAGGGCGAGGAAGTTACGCCCGTTGAGCGGCAGCTGCACGACCTGCTCGTTTTCGATGATGTCGCTGATCTCGGCGCTCTCGGTCTGCAGGAGTGGAATGTTCGCCGTGACTCTGATCTCTTCGACGAGTCCGCCAACGTCGAGCGTGAAGTTCTGGGTGAGTGTCTGTCCCAGCTGGACGAGAACCCCGGACCGCACGACCCGACGGAAGCCATCGAGTTCCACGCTGATCACGTACATGCCGACGCGCAGCGACCGCAGGTGATAGCGGCCGCCCTCATCGCTGAGAGACTCGATCCTGACGCCGCTGTCCACATGGTCCGCGATGACGCGCGCACCCGGGAGTGCGCCTCCCTGCACGTCGCGCACGACGCCTGATATCTCACCGGTATTCGTCTGAGCTGCGGCGGCGGTGGCGAGGACGAAGAAGCTGCCGACGATCGCGGCGAGGTACGAAAAAACACTGAGGAATCTCGACGACATAGAACCCGAGCGTCAAATCTTAACGCGAAAAGTCTGGGGTAATATCTCGGCTACCTCAAGTGAATCCTGCACCACCGCGGACGGCAGATGCGGGCTCCGGCGTCCACGACGGAGACCGGTTGCCGCTCGAAACCGGCGCCGAGCGAATGGGGCTGCTGCTCGACGAAGCGCAGCGTCTCATGGCTGAGCGCGATCCCGCGGCACTTCTGCGCCGGGTCTGCGCCGCCGCTCGTCCCCTGACGCAGGCCAGCATTGTCGGTGTCGCCGTTGTGAACGAAGAAGGAGCCGTCGATGACTTCGTGGCCGTCGGATTGGACGACGGCGTAGTCGCGGAGTTGCGGCAGTTGCTCACTGCTGACGCTGATCATCCCGCCCGCACCGTGTTTGGATCGCGCGAGATCGTGCGCGGAGTCAACGCCGGCGGCGACCCCAGGGCTGTTTGCCTGCCGGCGTCGCATCCACCAGTGCACTCGTACCTGTTCGTTCCCGTCGCGTCTCCGTCTCGCGTGTACGGCTGGCTTGCGCTCGTGGAGAAGGAAGGCGCGCAGGTCTTCAGCGAAGAAGACACGCAGCTCGCATCGACGCTCGGTGCGCTCGCCGGCATGGCCTACGAGAATGCCCGCCTGGTCACTCAGCTGCAGGCCCAGGCACAGGAACTGCGCGAGCACGAAGAGCGGACCGACTTCGCCATGTTCGCGGCACAGACCGGCGTGTCGTACCGCGATCTCGATTCATCGTGGGTGGAGTTGTCGCGGTCGACTGCCCGGTTGTTCGGTTTCCCACCGGAGACACGGCGAGTCAATTCGGAGCAGTTGTATCAGAACGTGCATCCGGAAGACGGCGCCCGGGTTCGCGCGGCGGTTGCAAAGGCCATCCAGGATCAGTCCGACTTCGCGCTCGAGTTCCGTCGGCTCATACCGGACGGTGCGCCACGATGGTTTCAGTTCAGAGGACGAGTGGTCAGCAACGAGCAGGGAACGCCGACGCGTGTTGTCGGAGTCGTCACCGATATCACAGAACGACGCTCGCTCGAACTGCAGTTGCGCCAGTCTCAGAAGATGGAAGCACTCGGTCAGCTCGCCGGAGGAGTCGCCCACGACTTCAACAATCTGTTGACGGCGATCCTGGGCTACGGCCGGCTGGCCCTGGAAACGGCAAGCGAGACGTCGCAGCGTCACGACCTCGAGGAAGTCGTGAAAGCGGCCAGTCGCGCCGCTTCGTTGACCAAACAGCTGCTCGCCTTCAGCCGCCGTCAGGTGGTGGAAACGGCCGTCCTCGATCTCAATCTCCTCATCGTGGACATGGTCACGATGCTGAGACGCATGATCGGTGAAGACATCGAGCTGGCGACGACGCTGGCGGCCGGCTTGTCGCACGTGCGTGCGGATCGCAGTCAGCTCGAACAGGTCGTGATGAATCTCGTGATCAATGCCAGGGACGCCTGTCAGCCTGCTGGACAAATCCGGCTCGTCACCGAGGCCGTAGATCTGGATGACGCGGCAACGTCGATGACGCCGCGCCTCGACCGGGGAGCATACGTCACCTTGTCGGTGATCGATGACGGGTCGGGGATGGACGAGGCGACCAAGTCACGACTGTTCGAGCCATTCTTCACGACCAAACCACGAGGGCAGGGAACGGGTCTTGGTCTCGCAACGGTGTACGGCATCGTTGTCCAGAGTGGCGGGGCGATCGAGGTCGAAAGTGAATACGGCCGGGGCGCGAGGTTTACGGTCTACCTTCCGCGCGAGCTGGAGGCGACCCAGTCGGCCGGCCGGGCCGTCGAGGCGGCTCCTGCCACAACACCTCGAACCGTCTTGCTCGTGGAGGACGAACAGGCGGTGCGCGAGCTGGTGCGCATCATCCTCGAGCGAGCCGGTCACCGTGTGGTCGAGGCGGCAACCCCGGAGGAAGCCATCACGATGTTCAACTCGATGGAGTCCGTTGACCTGTTGTTGACTGATGTCGTCATGCCAGTGATGTCCGGGTTTGACCTGTTTCACACCCTG
>JAICEG010000436.1 GCA_025924295.1 Vicinamibacteria bacterium | reverse complement strand
GAGCAACGGCAATTCGCTGGCCGCGAACTACAACGTCAACAGCGCGATTCTACAGGCACAGACGGGGCGTCCGCTGGCGCCGGGCCTGGCGTTCCAGACGGTCAACCTCCTGCTGCAGGGGCATACGTTTCCCGATCGTCTCAATTCGCTCGACCTGCGCGTTGGCAAGAATTTGCGATTTGGCCGGACGCGGACGAACGTCGCCATCGATATCTACAACCTGTTCAACAGCAACACGGGAACCGTGTACAACCAGACGTACGATCCCGTCACCAACGGTGCGACGTGGCTGGCGCCGACGCAGGTGCTCAATGCGCGCTTCGCGCGGTTCAATGTGACTTTTGACTTCTGATTGCGACAGGGACCCGGCGATCGCGCGGTGCGAAGGGGCGACGGTGCGGGGGGTGCGACGGTCCAGTCCGACGGTGCGGGGATCCGGGAGTCTCGGACCGTCGGACCGGACCCTCGCACCGTCGCACCCTCGCCCCCCGGACCGCAGGGCAGGGACCGATCTCGTGGAGGCTTCATGACCTTATATAAGCGAGCGGCGGCTGCCGTGGCCGTGGCGCTCGCGTTCTCTGCGACCCTGGCGGCACAGTGGCCGTCGTACCCCACCCCAGGCGTACCCCGCAAAGATGGCCAACCGGTTCTCGATGGACCAGCGCCCCGCACTGCAGAAGGCAAAGTGGATTTCTCCGGCATCTGGCAGCTGGTATTCGCCGGCGGCCGCGGTCGTGGCGCGGGACCGGCCCAGCCGCCACCTCCAGTTGACCCGAATGCGATCCCGAACTCGGGGTTCGGCGAGGTGGCCGGTCGCGGCTACCCGCTGCCGTTGCAACCCTGGGCGGCTGCGCTCAAGAAAGAGCGCATGGCCGACAACATGAAGGACAACCCCGATGTGTGGTGCCTGCCGATCGGCATCATGCAGTACCACAACCATCCGCAGCCGCGTCAGATCGTCCAGACGAAGTACCTGACGCTGATCACGTACGAGTCGAACTACGGGCTGCGCTACATCTACACCGATGGCCGTCCCGCACCGAACAACGACCCGACGCCCTGGTGGTTCGGCTACTCACGCGGCTGGTGGGAAGGTGACGATACGCTCGTGGTCGAGACGACGAACTTCCTCGGTGACGAGCGTGCCGGCTGGCTCGATGTCAACGGCAGCCCGTACACCGACGCCCTGAAGCTGACCGAACGCTTCCGTCGCCCGACGTTCGGAACGCTGCAGATCGACGTGACGATCGACGATCCCAAGGCCTATACGCGCCCGTTCACCGTGCGCGTGAACCATCGGCTGCTGGTCGATCAGGAGATGATCGAGTTCGTCTGCAACGAGAACGAGCGCTCGACGAATCACATCGACCCGCCGGCCTGGATGAAAGGCGCGCCGCCGCGGCAGCTCGGGCCGGATATGCCGCTGAAGACGCCGGCGAGGTAGCAGCGCGCAGAGGTCGTCGTCTAGCGATGCGGCTCGGTCAGCTCGTATGTCTGGCCGGGCTCGGCCGGTTCGCCAGTGAACCATCCTTTCACCAGCTCGAACAGGACGATCGGCTTTGGCTTGTCGACCTCGAGGAAGACCGCGGCGTGGACGTCGACACCAATGAGCACGATCCGGGGATCGTCCGCGGTGCCGTGACGCGGATCGCCCTCCTGTCCAAACCACGCCTTCCAGTCCGGTGCATAGAGAGCAGCGATCGTGGCGCGGTTGCGCGAGATGTGCGCGATGCCCGACGCGGACACCCATTCGTACGAACCCTGCTTGTAGTACGCCAGGTTCACGTGCGGGTCATGCTCGATATCGCGCAGCTTCGCGCTACCCTCGGCGGTTACGAACCAGAGGTCGGCACCATCGGCGCGCTTCTGGTTCGCCATCGCTCGCGATTCGAGGTGGCCATCGGGGCGGCGAGTCGTCATCATCGCAACCTTGATGTCGTCGATCAGGCCGTAGAACTTGTCCAGTTCAGTCTTCATGTTTCACCCCTTGCTCGAGACGTGCCTTGTATGCGCGCGCCGCCGCGGCGCCAAGCTTCCTTTTCTGACCGGGCACTTTTTCGCCGGGATCCTTCCCATATGGCGAGGCGTGCTCGATCTCTGCATTCAGTTCGGCGCCAACGAGAATGGCCAGCCCCGACAGATAAAACCAGAGCAGCAGGACGATGACGGCGCCGACTGCGCCATAGGTCACGTCGTAGTTGGCGAAATTGGCGACGTAGAACTTGAACACCAGCGACGTCACGACCCACAGGAGTGTCGCGACGACTGCTCCCGGCGTGATCCACGCCCAATCCTGTTCGGCATCGGGTGCGAAGTAATAGACGAGGCCGATTGCCGTGGACACGAGGAAGAACGCCAGCGGCCACTGGAGAATCTTCCACGACCACTCGAACACGGGGCCGAATCCCAGTGACGAGGCGAGGTACTCGGCGACCGTGGGGCCAACGACGACCAGGCTCAGCGAGACGAGAATGAGGACGGCGAGGGCCAGCGTCAGGCCGATTGCCGTGAGCCGCACCTTCCACCACGGACGTCCTTCTTCGATGTCGTAGGCCCTGTTCAGGCTGCCGATAATCGCCACGACGGCTGCAGAACTGCTCCAGATCGCGCCGAGAATTCCGACCGTGAGGATCCCGCCGCTGTCGGCTTCCGACAGCCGCTTCAATTGTTCCTGGAGAAACGTGAGCACCTGGCTCGGCGCGAATGGGCGGAGCGAGCGGACGACCTCGTCGATGAAGTCCATCAAGGGGAAGAAGCTCGCCAGCGCCAGGATGAACAAAATGGCGGGGAAGAGTGCCAGGAAGAAGTAGTAGGCGAGTTGCGCGGCAAGCCCGAGACAGTCATCGGCGTTCGCCTCCTTGACTGTCCGTTTGAGCAACTCGCCCCAACTCAACGGAATGTCAAAGACGCCGCTATCGCTTCTTTCCGGTAACATCTCGACCTCGGCGCCTGGTCTGACGCATTCGTCCCCCGCCCTGAGCCTTCCGGGACGCGCTCCGTGCGAGACCCACGGTTGACGCCGCCGCGTGCAGTCGGGTCGTCAGTTGGCCGGAGGCGTATCCCGCCGTTGACCCCGCCCACTTCGTCGCTCTATTCAGAATGGTCTCGTCATCCTGGGACTGCCACTCTTCAGCCGCGTCTTCATTGATGGTACCTTCGGCGATCTTCGTCAGTGTCCGATCGGCGTTCTTCTCTTCCCTGAGCGTCTGTTCGAGCAGGCGCGCGATGACCTTTTCGCCCAGGACCCGGGCATAGGTCCGCGCGGTCCCGTAGCTCGCCATCTCGTAGTGCTCGACCTTCTGCGCCCCGGTGATCATCACCGCATCGCGCAGCGAACCGGCCACCGTCTTCTTCATCATCGATTGACCTTCTTCCAGCAGGCCCTGCATCCCTGCGCAGGTTTTCGAGGAGGGTTTCTCGTCGAGGCTGTGGAGGGCCCGGTTCAGCCGGGTGATATGACCTCGCGTCTCCCTGAGGTGCTTCTGGAAGGCGGCGCGCAATCGCTTCGAGGTCGCCGCTTGCGCCAGCTTCGGCAGCGCCTCCGTGAGCTGATTCTCCGCATCGAGAAGATCGCTCAACTCATCGATGAGATGGGTACGCAGAGACGTGATAGCGGCCATGACACCCCTCGATCACGTCTTAAGCAAGAACACAACCGCAGGAGGAGACCTTGTCGCGACGCGAACACAATCACGTCTTGTAAAAGTGCTCTGGCAGAGTTGCGTGAATTTCGAACTCGATCGTTTCGATCCGAACCAGCGACGTTCATCCGAGCGGGCGGAGGCGCCCTGATGATGAGCTCGGAACCGGGATGGCGACCTGGTTGCACCCGAATGCTCGTATGACACGCCGGAAGCCGCGTGGTGCGGTGCGTATCGGTTGCTCGGGATGGCAGTACAAGCACTGGCGAGGCAGCTTCTATCCAACGGAGCTGCCCACAGCGAGGTGGCTCGAGTACTACGCGACTCAGTTCGACACGGTGGAAGTCAACAATTCCTTCTACCGGTTGCCGGAAGCCGACACGTTTGCCGAATGGCGCCGTCGCGTCCCCCGGTCGTTTCGCTACGCGGTGAAGGCAAGCCGCTACCTGACACATCTGAAGAAGCTGAAGGAACCAGGTCCGCCGGTGGCGCTGTTCTTCTCGCGTGCCCGGACGCTCGGGCGGCGACTCGGTCCCGTGCTCTATCAACTGCCACCGCGTTG
>JAICEG010000435.1 GCA_025924295.1 Vicinamibacteria bacterium | reverse complement strand
TGATTCGGCCACGTGAGCGGAGGGTCCATGACAGCAAGTCGGTATTGCGGCCTGATCGTGGCCGCGTGCTGTGTGCTGCCGCCTGGCGGCATCGCACACGCGCAAGAGACGATCAATTTCGCGAGCATCAGCGGACGCGTGATCGACGCGCAGGGGGCGGTGATTCCCTCGGCGCGGGTCTCCGCACGCCAGCTCGAAACGAACGTCACCGCGGAGACCGCGACCAATGCGGACGGTCGATTCCGCTTTCCGTACCTCAGAGTCGGTACGTATGAACTGAAGGTCCACGCCCCCGGGTTTGTGGACAGCACGCGTACGCTCAGCGCCACGGTTGGCGCTGCGTTCGACATCCCTATCGTCCTCACCGTTTCCGGATTCGAGGCGAGCGTGACCGTGCGTGGGAACGACACCATTCTCGAAGCCGCGCGCAGTCAGGTCGCTGGAACAGTTCCCCAGGCTGAAATTCAGAATCTGCCGATGAACGGCCGCAACTTCCTCGACCTCGCACTGCTGGTACCGGGAGTGTCGCCGACGAACATCGCCAGCACGCAACTGTTCCCGGAAACCTCCGCCGTCCCTGGTCAGGGGATCTCGATCGCGAGTCAGCGCAATCTGTCCAACAACTTCATCGTCGACGGCCTGTCCGCGAATGACGATGCAGCCGGACTCAGCGGCATCCCGTACGGAGTGGATGCGGTCGAACAGTTTCAGGTGATCACGTCCGGCGCGCAGGCGGAGTTGGGACGCGCCCTCGGCGGCTACATCAGCGTCGTCACGAAGAGCGGCACGAACGCGCTCCGCGGGACGATCTACGACTTCATCCGCGACGACCGGTTCAACGCGCCGAATGCGCTCTCCGGCGAAACCCTGCCGATGGACCAGCAGCAGTACGGCGCGAGCCTCGGGGGCCCGCTCGCGCAGAACCGCACGTTCTTCTTCACGAACTTCGAGCAACGGCTGCTCGATCAGACCGGGCTCGTCACGATCCTCCCCGCCAACGTGCCAATCATCAACAACCGGCTCACGGCGGCCAGCTATCCCGGTTCTCCGATCAGTACCGGCATCTATCCGAACCCGGTTCACAGCACCAACGGCCTGGCGAAGCTGGATCACCACGTGAGCGGCTCGGATCACCTCACGGTCCGCTACAGCCTCTATCGCGTCACGTCGGACAACTCGCGCGGTGCCGGGGCACTGAACGCGCCGACCGCGTCGGCCGGGTTGGACAACTGGGATCACGCCCTCGGCCTTGGGAACACCTGGACGATGTCGTCTTCGACCGTCAACGAAACCCGCGCGCAATTCGCATACGGTGACCTCGAGGCTTCCCCGGCAGACCCGATCGGCCCCGCTGTCAGCATCGCCGGCGTGGCATCGTTCGGCACATCCTCCAGCAGCCCAACGCGGCGGCTCAACAAGTTGTATCAACTCGCCAACACGCTGTCTCACCAGGCAGGAGCGCACGCGTTCCGAGCCGGCGTCGACTTCGTGTTCAACGACGACACCATCACGTATCCGCGATCGGCCCGCGGCAACTACGCGTTCTCCTCGCTGGCGAGCTTTCTGACCGGCAACTACAGCGGGTATACCCAGACATTCGGCGACCCGGTCGTCTCGCAAACCAATCCGAACATCGGTCTCTACGCGCAGGATGAGTGGCGCGTCGGTTCCAAGCTGACGCTGAACCTCGGGCTGCGCTACGACCTCCAGTTCCTCGAGCCGATCGAGACCGATACGAACAACATCTCGCCGCGCATCGGCTTCGCCTGGTCGCCCGACTCGCAGGATCTCGTCATTCGCGGAAGCGCCGGTCTGTTCTTCGATCGCGTGCCGCTCCGCGCCGTGGCCAACTCGATCCTGTCCGCCGGGAACACGACGGATCTCGACAAGCTTCAGCAGCCGAGCGTGGCCGGATTGATCCCGACACAAGCTGGCGCGCCGGTGTTTCCCAACATCCTGCCGGCACAGATCCTGACGACGACGCTGGTGGATTTCACCACGATGGACGGAAGCCTGCAGAACGCGTACTCGAGGCAGGCCAGCGTCGAGGTCGAGCGCGTGCTCGGTGCTCGCCTCACCGCGAGCGTCGGCTATCAGTACGTACGCGGCAACAACCTCCTGATGTCGGTCAACCAGAACGTGGCGACATGCGTAGCGGCCGGCACGAACAACGGCTGCAGGCCGATCTCCGCCTACAGGAACAACAACCAGTACTCGTCAGTCGCTGAATCGACGTATCACGGGCTGCATCTCTCTCTCGTGCAACGTCCCACTGCGTGGGCGAGCCTGCGGGGAACCTATACGCTCGCGACGTCGATGAACAACGTAGGCGAGTTCTTCTTCAGTTCGCCGGTCGATCCCAACGACGTCATGAGAGATTGGGGCCGCTCGGACGACGACCAGCGCCATCGTCTCGTGATCAATGGCACCGTCAATACATCGATGGCGCCTGCGACGACGGCATGGGAACACATCAGCCACGGGTTCCAGGTGAGCAGCTTCCTGCAGTACTACTCGTCGCTGCCGTTCAACATCACGTCGGGCGTCGTGAACCTGCAAGGCACGACGAGCCGTCCGCTTGCCGATGGTGCAACCGCGTCCGCGAACTTCGATGTGCGCGCGGTCACGCTGATTCCGCGCAACGCGGGGATCGGCAGCGACTTCTTCAGCCTGAACCTGCGCGTGAGTCGCGCGTTCCGGATCGCCGGCGACGTGAGGGTCGACGCGCTGGTCGAAGCCTTCAACCTCACGAATCGCACGAACGTCCTGACTCGCAACACGAACTTCGGGCCAGGTGCGTATCCGACAAATCCTGCGTCCACGTTCAATCAGATCACGGCTGTTGGTGATCCAAGGACGTTTCAGTTCGGCTTCCGGTTGTCGTTTTGAAATCTCGGAGAGGATGCCCTTCATGAACGCTTCGTCGAAGCCGGTCCGACAGCTGGCCCTCGGGATACTGCTCACGGGCGCAGTGGCATCAGCGATCGCCCTCGAGCCAACCGCCACGATTGGGGTCGAGGGACGCGCGAACTCGTACGCATCGCTGGCCGCGAGCGGGCGGTTCGCCGCGCTCGTGTGGGGTGCGCGCACGAGCAACGATGTCACCGACATCTTCGTCGCGACCAGCAGCGACGGAGGACGCGCGTTCACCGCACCCGCACGCGTCAACGCCGTGGCAGGCGATGCCAGCCTGGCGGGCGAGCAGCCACCACGGATCGTTCTGATTCCGCGAGAGAAGGGTTCGCCATCGATCGTAGTGGTCTGGACATCCCGGACGCCGACGGGCACTCGACTCCTCTCGGCACGATCGGACAACGCGGGACAGTCGTTCGGCCCAGCGGCTCCGCTTCCGGGCAGCGAAGCATCGGGCAATCGCGGATGGGAGTCCGTCACGACAACACGGGATGGCGCCGTCGTGGCGCTCTGGCTCGACCATCGCGATTCGTCCAGCAGTCGCTCGAAGAGCGGAGCGAGGAATCACGAGGAGCATCAGCACCTGCACAGCGCGACGCCGACGGATGGCGTCGCCCGAGCGCAGCTCTCGCGACTGTTCTTCGCGACGCTGGGCAAGGCCGACAGCCCGCGATCGATCACAGGTGGTGTCTGCTACTGCTGCAAGACAGCAATCGCGACGGACGCGTCCGGTGGTGTGTACGCCGCATGGCGGCACGTGTACCCGGGCAACGTCCGCGACATCGCCTTCACGAAGTCTGTCGATGGAGGACGCAACTTCACGCCTCCGGTGCGGATCAGCAATGACAACTGGGTTCTCGACGGCTGTCCGGAGAACGGCCCGGCGATGGCCGTCGATCGCAATCAGCGCATCCACGTCGTGTGGCCGACACTCGTGCCGGGCGCATCGCCGTCCCGCGAGCCCACGCTGGCGTTGTTCTACGCAACATCGCAGGACGGGCGGAGCTTCACGGCGCGTCAACAGATACCAACGGAGGGCGTTCCCCGTCATCCTCAGATCGCGCTCGGCGACAAGGGCGAGTTGATCGTCGCCTGGGACGAACAGGCTCGCGGCACGCGACGTGTGGCGCTCGCTCGCGGCAGCCGGGATGCCAGGGGGCTCGCGCGATTCGTGAGACAGCCGATCGGAAATAGCCTCCGAGCCGAGTACCCGGTCATCGCGACGGTTGATGACGCAACGATCGTGGCATGGACGAGCGGCTCGTCGGGACAGACGACGCTTCGCACACAGCGACTCAT
>JAICEG010000434.1 GCA_025924295.1 Vicinamibacteria bacterium | reverse complement strand
CGGGGGTAATTTTCGAGACGTGAGTCCCGCGAAAATTACCCCCGGGGTCGTTACGATCCCGAAAAACGTCGATAACGTCATCCTGAAAGTCGACGGCCGCGAGGTGCGGCTGACGAACCTCCGCAAGCCATTCTGGCCCGAGCTCGGCATCACCAAGGGCGCGCTGATTCAGTACTACGCCGACGTTGCGCCCGTGCTGCTCCCGCACATTCGCGATCGCGCGATGGTCATGCGCCGCTATCCGAATGGCGCGGCCGGAGCCTCGTTCTTCATGAAGGAGGCGCCCAGCCCGCGACCGGCGTGGATTCGTATCTGCGCGATCGATCACGACGAGGGGAAAGTCGTCAACTTCCCGGTCATCGACGACCGCCCGTCGCTGCTGTGGCTGATCAATCTGGGATGTATCGACCTCAATCAGTGGTACGCGCGCTGCGACGACGTGCATCGGCCAGACTTCCTGCACTTCGATCTCGATCCTGGTGACGGTGCGACATTCGAGCAGGCGTGCGAAGCCGGTCTGATCGTGCGTGATGCGCTCACCACGCTGGGCATGAAGCCGTACGTGAAGACCACTGGCTCGCGTGGGCTGCATGTCTACGTCGGGCTGAAACGTGGACCGACGCAGGACGTGGTCCATACCTTCGCCAAAGCGCTGGCAACCGAGCTGACGTCGCGAAACCCCAGGCTGATGACCGTCGGCTATCGGGTCGCCGCACGCCCCAAGGGGCGCATCGTCGTGGACTACAAGCAGAATGCATGGGGGCAGACGCTGGCGAGCATCTACTCGGTTCGCCCGAAGCCGCTGGCCACAGTCTCGACGCCGGTGACCTGGAAGGAAGTAGAGAAGGGGATCGCGATCGAGGATTTCACAGTCGACAACGTGCGGCAGCGGATCGCCAGGCTCGGCGACCTCTGGAAACCACTGCTCGCACAGAAAGAGCGGACGAACCTCGATCGCTTCTTCGCGCGATAGTGTGAAGGGGTCAGACCCTTTCACGGTTCTTCACATGTCACTCCGAACCAGCGATTTCGATTTCGATCTGCCCGAAGAGCTGATCGCTCAGCGGCCACCAGCCGAGCGAGGGCAGTCGCGATTGCTGGTCCTCCCGCGCCAGGCCGGGGCGATCGAACACACGTCATTCGTGCGATTGGGCGATCATCTCCGCGCTGGTGATCTGCTTGTGCTCAACGACACTCGCGTGTTCCCGGCGCGCCTCGTCGGTCACCGGGTTCCGAGCGGCGGCGCCGTCGAGTGTCTGCTGCTACGAAAACTCTCAACGGCCAACTCCCAACTCCCGGTTGCAGAGGAATGGGAGGCGCTCATGCACCCAGGTCAGAAACTCAAGCCGGGGGCTCGAGTCGTGTTCGAGGCGCACGGCGTCCGACTCCATGGCGAGGTGCTGGCGCGACACTTTCACGGACGGCGGACGATCCGCCTGTGGAACGAGGAACAGGTTCCGATCAGTGAAGCCATCGATCGGATCGGCCACATTCCATTACCGCCGTACATCAGTCGTCACGACGATGCATCCGATCGCGAGCGATATCAGACTGTGTATGCCGGGCAGGCGGGTTCAGTCGCGGCGCCCACCGCCGGACTGCATTTCACGACGTCGCTACTCGATGAACTGAAATCGCGCGGTGTCGAGCAGGCCTCGATTACCCTCCACGTCGGATACGGGACGTTCAAGCCTGTCCGTGTAGAGCGCGTCGAGGCACACGAAGTCGATCCGGAAACCTACACGGTCTCAGCATCGACAGCCGATGCACTGACCAGCGCCATCCGCGATGGCCGTCGCATTATCGCCGTCGGCACGACCACGACCCGAGCGCTCGAATCGCTGACACTCGATGCTGCCGGCCGTGTCCATCCATCCGCGGGCAACACGACGCTGTTCATTCACCCGGGCCATCACTTTCGCATCGTCCAGGGTTTGGTGACGAACTTTCACTTGCCGCGCTCGTCGCTGCTGATGCTCGTCGCGGCGTTCACCGGTCGTGAGCGTATCCTCGCCGCGTATCGCGAAGCTGTTGAGCGGGGGTATCGGTTCTACAGTTACGGAGACGCGATGTTGATCGCGTAGGCCTGCCAGGCGAGTTTATGTCCTGATCAAATGACTCCCGACCCCATTACAAATCTCGTCAGTCTCCGTCGCCGGTTCCGGTGGTGCGGGGGGTTCTCGCAGGTAGGACGCGAACGGCACCCGCTTCGCGACTGAAGTCCGTCGTAGGTGGTCCCCCGGAACCGGCGATAGCGCATAGCAGACGTAGGCGCCTCCTTCGTTCCAGAATACAAAGCTCATCTGCTCCGGGAAGCTCATCGCACCCGCGCCTCGTGCGGATGGTGATCGTGGCGGGCCACGCGTTACAAGAGTTCGCCCAGGCATCAGGGCCACGTTGTAACGGAATAGCACCCTCCTGCACTAGGTGCTCGAGGAGCGGAATGAGCCATTCGGCTCGGACCGGAGGTTTTGATCATGGAGACCACCACGATGCTCGGCGCAAGTGCGGCGATGCGCGCTGTCGAGCGGGAGATTGCAACGGCAGCCGCGTGTGGAGCGAAGGTCCTGATTACGGGCGAGAGCGGTGTGGGGAAGGAACTGGTGGCGCGCCTCATTCACGAGCGTGGCTTGCGTCGCACAGCCCCATTTGTCCCGATGAACTGCGCCGGCCTCCCCGACACGCTGCTCGAGTCAGAGCTTTTCGGGCACGTGCGGGGCAGCTTCACCGGCGCCTACCGCGATAAGCGCGGCCGACTCGAATCCGCCCACAAGGGCACCATCTTCATGGATGAGATTGGCGAGATGAGCCTTCGCATGCAGGCGATGTTGCTGCGGTTCCTGGAGACGGGCGAGATTCAACGCGTTGGCGCCGACCGTTCACTACCCCCGCTGGACGTCCGGATCATCGCAGCCACGCATCGCGACCTCGTTGCCCGCGTGGCGGATCAGAGCTTTCGAGAGGACCTGTTTTACCGCCTGAAGGTCGTTCACATCGAGGTTCCGCCCCTGCGTGAGCGCCGCGATGACATCGCACTTCTCCTGCGTTACTTCCTCGAGACGTTCTCGGTGACCCATCGGTTACCGATTCCCGAAGTCTCGCCAGAGGCTCTCCAGCGACTGCTGACCTATGACTGGCCGGGAAACGTTCGCGAGCTCAAGAACGTCGCCGAGCGCGTCGTCGTTAGCGGCGGTCACAACGGCCGCGTGGATGTCGGCTTGCTGCCGCTGGAGATCGGGCAGCAGCGTCGCTCGGTCGCGACGCCGACGACTTCGTCCGAGCCTCTCGGGGAGCAGCGCCTGAATCGCCTTCTGTCCGAGGGCCTTTCATTCTGGGCCGAGGTGCACGAGCCGTTCATGAATCGAGACCTGACCCGTGAAGACGTAAGGCAGATCGTTCAGGCCGGGCTCGCCTACACCCGCGGCAACTACAAGATGCTCGTTCGTGCTTTCAACATGCCGGCGGGCGACTACAAGCGATTCCTGAGTTTCCTGCGCACGCATGGATGCCACGTGTCCTATCAGTCGTTCCGCATGGTCAAAGCAGGCGGGTCATCGCATGCGTCCGCAGCATGTGCGTGAGCTCTGCCATTGATCGAGCAATGCTGTGCACGGATCAGCTAGCGGGCCCGTCGTCGTGCACGCACACGGGTTTTGCGTTGCACGTGTTTCAAGCGAGAGCGTACGATCTCGCCGCTTGCGCAATGAACCGCGACACGAATTCGATCGTGACTACCTCGATCGACTCAAGTCGGGCGATCCGGAAACCGAGGAGCACTTCACACGGTATTTCCGCGAGTTGCTCTTGATCAAGCTTCGTTCCCGCCTGCGGTCACCCGCGGCGGTGGAGGATGCTATCCAGGAGACATTCCTTCGCGTGCTGCGGGCGGTCCGGCAACCTGGAGGCATCCAGTCTCCTGGGGGCTTCGGCAGCTTCGTCAACTCCGTCTGCAACAACGTTCTCTTCGAGTTGTATCGGTCCCATTCGCGGGTCACCCCGCTCGGCGACGACACCGGCGCACAGATTGTCGATCCCCGTAAAGGTTCGGAGGAGTCGGTCGTCCTTGACGAGGAGCGTGCCCTCGTACGTAAAGTCCTGGAGACCCTCCCGCCGAAAGAGCGGCAGCTGCTCGACTGGCTGTTTTTCGAGGAACGCGACAAGGACGAGATCTGCCGGACCCTTGGAATCGACCGGAACTACCTGAGGGTCCTGCTTCACCGGG
>JAICEG010000433.1 GCA_025924295.1 Vicinamibacteria bacterium | reverse complement strand
GCTGGAGTTCAAGACGCGGCTGGCCGTGGACCACGGGCTGCTGTCGTACGCAGCCGACGGAACCGTTGTCTACGGATTCATCCACGGCAACTGGGCACTCGACAACGCACGGCCCGACGGCCGCTACTGCGGGGTGAACGACGAGCTCACGGTCCTGCGGAGCACCGGATGCTATGGCGACTTCACGCAGCCGGCCGCGCCCGACGTGTCGCAGACGCGCACGGTCAATTCGGTGTATTACGCGGTCGACGATCCTCTCCGCCCGCGCTCTCACGAATCTGGTATCGCTTCCCAGGTCGGACGCACCCCACCTCCTGACAGCCTGTTGCTCGTCCAGGGACCGATTGCGCTCGACTGGGATCGTCGAGTCTTCGGCATCGTCCCCGGCCTGGACGTCGCGGCCATCGATGGCTCCTCGGGTTACGCCCCTCTCCTCCGTCGGTTCCGCATGTGGGTCGATGCGGGCATCGGAGTGCAGGGACGTCCCGAGTGGGTGTTCGTCAAGATTCACACGCATGGTGCGCCCGAGCGGAACGCGGCAGTGCTGCTCGGACCAGCGATGGAGGCCTTCCACGAGGCCATCAATCGCGAGTTCAACGACGGCGACCGATACCGTCTACACTATGTGACCGCCCGTGAAATGGTGAATGTCGTCCGCGCCGCCGAAGCCGGCCGGCACGGCAATCCCGGTGAGTATCGCGACTACATGATGCCGCCTCCCCCTGCGGCAACCGTCAGGAGATTGGTCTCGACAGGTTGAAGAGCGCGCGCCTGCGCTCACTAACAAGACAGGGGTGTCCATGACATCGAAGGTTGGAGTTCGTCTTCTTACCGTCGCTGCAGTTCTCATACTGCTCGCCGTATTGCGTGGCTTCCCCGAGACGCCACTCGGTGCCGCGGTGTCGCCTACCGGCCGTTCGCCGAAGCTGCTCTGGACCGCGGAACGGCAGGCGGTGTGGTCGCGCATGAAGGCGGACTACGACTCGAACCGCTCGTCCAAGGCCGGCCAGTGGTACGACATCCTGAAGAAGAACGCCGAGTGCGCATGTAGGTACGGCGACAACGGAATGTGGGCCACGGTGATGTACCAGGTCACCGGTGAGGCGAAATACGTCACGCTCGCCTGGGCGCGGCTGCAGCGGGGATTTCTCAAGGCATCCGGCAGGGCGCTCGTCGGGAACTACGCACGCGAGTACTCGCACGAAATGGTGGTGATGTACGACTGGCTCTTCCCGGGACTATCACCGAACCAGAGGCAGGAGTTCCTCGCCAAGCTCAATGAGATGTTTTCGCTGCTTGCCGCGGGGAATCAGTACACCAAAGCGATGCCAATCCGGACGTCGGACACGGACCAGACGGTGGGCAGCTACTTCGGTTTCGCGTTTCTCGTCCTCGCGACGGGCGATCACAACCCCACTGCACACGACTTGTTCGGCAACAGCTTCATCGGCGGGCTCGATGCGACCGGCACCGGGCGCACCACCCTGCGCAACGCCATCAAGGGGTACGTGACCGAGCTCGCCGCAGGCGGCGAGTGGATGGAAAGCTCGGATTACAACCTCGGCACGGTGCGCCTGCTCGCACTTGGGGCCGAAGGAGTCAAGACCGCGACGGGCGTCGATCACTTCCCGGAAGTCACAGCCTTCCTCGACGACGCGGCGCTCAGGCAGGTCTACATGTTGACGCCGGATCGAAAGTCCTCGGTCCAATGGGGTGACGAGCAGACCCCGCGGGGGATTGCCAGCCGGTTGTTCTCGTGGCAGACCACCAACGGCATCTTGGCGGGGCTGACACAGAGCGACGCCGAGAGCGGGCCGTACATTCAAAAACTCGTTCACGATCTCGCTGACCAGTACGGGATGTCAGGGTATCTCTCGGCCGAGCCATGGGCCCGCTTCTTCCTGCTGTTCAATCCGTACGCGCGCGCTGCCCCGACGAGCGCATTGCCATTGGCCCGGTTCTCTCCTGGTCAGGGCATGCTCGTCGTCCGCGATGGCTGGACCGAGAACAGCACACTCGTCGCGGTGCATATGCCCACGAATCACCCCAACATCGACCATCAGGTCAGCTACTTCGGCGATTTTCAGATGTACCGGAAGGGCACGTGGGCATTGACGCACCCGATTTCCTACGCCGGTCCGTCACTGCGCGGCGACGGCACCAACACGATGCTCATCGGAAGTTTCTCCTCGATGGCGCAGTTCAAACGCGTGACGGCTCACGAGCACGGGGCCGGGGGGGCATACACGTACATCGCGGGAACCACGGGCGGGCAAAAGTCGGCAGAGGGCGCCTATGATCCGCCGCCGACCTTCCTGCACGAGTGGACGCGCAGCATCGTGTACCTGCCCTCGTCAGATCAGCGATCCGATACGCTCGTCGTCTACGACCGCACGAACGCACAGAATCCCACCAACCTGCCGAAATTCGAGCGCTACCGCCGGGCAAGCCCCGACGAGCAGAGCGCAATTCTCGACATGCCGGCACTGAAACAGTGGGTCATTCACATGCCGGTCGATCCGATGCTGTCCTCGGAAAGCATTTCGTGGAACCTGCCCGACGGACAGCATGTGACGGTCGACACGCTCCTGCCGCAGCCTCAGCGCCGTGTGGTCTACGACGAGCGCATTCTGTGGCGCACGAGAGTGCCGCCGGCCGAACGAAAGTGGCAGGTGCGGATCCTGCCGACCGTTGAACGACAGTGGGACACCTTTCTGAACGTGGTGCAGGTATTCGACAGCGGCGCGAACCTCGCGAACACGCTGCTGCGAAGCGACGACCGAAGCGTCGAGGGCGTTCAGGTACGACGCGGAGGACACAACGATGTCGTGGCGCTGTTCAACGGCGAAACCGGGCCAGCGCTCCCCGACATACGCAAGGGAGCCCTCTCGGTCTTCGATACGCAAGTGAAATCAACGCTCGACACCGCCCGCCTGCGGCCGGGCGGTTACACCGTGCGGTGGACGTCCACCAGCGCGGCAACTGATGTCCTGATCTTCGATCTCGATCGATCGAGAAACTGGCGTGTGAGCATCGACGGCCGCCCCGCCGCAGCGCTGAAAGTCAGCGGGCAGGGGGTCGGAAGCGTCGCGGTTCAGGGAACCGGCGCTCACTCGGTGAACGTGCTCTCGAACTAAGAACTCAGAGTTCCGCCAGTCCGACGCGGCCGTTGATCTCGACGGCCGATGTGACGCGGGAATCCGCGGCGATCGCTTCCCACGCGTCGCGCATTCTCGCACCTGGCCGCTTGAAGTCGATGTCGTCGAACGCAATGACGCCACCGGGCGACATCCGCGGCCGCAACGTATCGAACTGCGCCATGACGAAGTCATAGGTATGAATGCCATCGACGAACGCGAGATCGATCGGACCCGGGACGACCGCCGAGACATGATCCTCGAAGGTGCCGCGGGTGAGCGTCACGCAATCACCAATCGAGCGGATGTTGCGTTCCGCGATGTCCGCCCATTCGCGATTGATCTCGAAGCTGTAGAGGTGGCCGTGGCGAGCGGCCATGAGGCCGGCCGCGAAATACATCCCGCTCACACCGAACGCGGAGCCGAATTCGACAACGGTGGTCGGACGCCGCTGCTGGACGAGCCACGCATACAGGTCGCCCAGATCCGCCGACGACCGCACGTCGTCGGGCAGCCGTACACCGCCTACCTCGCCATAGGCCTCGTCGAGCTTCTGCGCACCGAGGCTGTTGGTCGTTCTGGCCACGGCTTCGATTTCCCGCTTGCGCGGAGACTGAGGGACACGCTCGCGCAGATGGCTCCCGAGCCACCCCGCGCGTTTTCGCCATCGCAACTGGAGGCGAACACCGATGATGCTGCGCAACATTTCGTTGTCGATTCTAGCGCGCGCCTCGCGTGCACATCTTCGAGATCGTCATTCCAGCCCGACCGTAGATCGGCAGAGCAACGTTGCACACCGTGGTGGACCGATGCCCCGCATGACGCGGTACACTGGGACTCTCTGCCCGATAGGTGCTAGTGCCGTGAGATCTCGCGAAATGCGACAGCACGATGGATCGGTTCACGCTCGTCGGACAGCGGCATCGCGGCTGCGCCTGTCGGCGCTCGTGATGACCGCCGCAGCGATCCTCGGATTTGGCCTGACGACCTTCGTCGCTCGCCCCGAGGGGCAAGTCCGACTCCCTCGGCTGGGCTCTCCCACGGGGCGCGAGCCGCGCCTCCTGTGGACGCCTGAACGCCAGGGCATCTGGTCGCAGATGC
>JAICEG010000432.1 GCA_025924295.1 Vicinamibacteria bacterium | reverse complement strand
GATGATGTCGCGGTACAGGTATCCGCCCTCGTAGTGATCCTTGAGAAACAGGAGCCCATCGACTTCGTACTCGGGAACGCGAACGCACAGGTCGAGCGCGAACGAGACCGTGCTGCCCGTCTGACTCTGTCCCATATCCAGAAAGATGTTGAAGAGAATGGGACTCGCGATGGTGTTCGGCTTCCATGACGTCTTCACGCCGTCACCGGCCGAGGCCTGCGCCTTCTTTGAAAACAGCTCGTCGAAGCGTCTGAAGATCGCGCTGTTCTCGTTCGCCGTACGACGATGGAGCTGCCAGGGTTTCCCGCGAATACTCACCGACACCTCGAACAGGTATGAGGCCTTGATGTCGCGGCCCTCTTCGTACTTCTCCTGCACCGCCGGTGGAAGCGTCAACTCGT
The DNA here is from genome assembly GCA_025924295.1 of Vicinamibacteria bacterium. Taxonomy (GTDB): domain Bacteria; phylum Acidobacteriota; class Vicinamibacteria; order Vicinamibacterales; family UBA2999; genus Gp6-AA40. The sequence goes on along the minus strand of JAICEG010000432.1, from coordinate 3,858 downwards.
CGATCTCGAGCGTGCCATCCGCACGAACGTCGCCATACAGAAACCGAACCAGGTTCTGGTAGCCCTCCTCGCTATTGACGATCCCGAAGAAGCCAGAGTGACTGCGGTGCACGAACGCATGCGGCGAGAAGACAAACCCGTCGGCTGATCGACCACGGGTGGTCGAGTTCTTGATCCGCACCAGGCCATCGCTTGCCTCTCCCACCGCGGCGCTCGACAGCCCGGCTGCGACTTTGTAGTCGACCGGGTTGGTGCCCACGAGGTTGAACACGCGATTGGCGTCGAAGTTGGTCACGATGTCGACGTTGTCACCGTCGAGCACGTCGTCGGCCAACGACAGGAGCCGGGCAATCTCACGCCGGTTGAACGTGTTGATGCCGTAAAGCGACAGCCACGACGGGACGTTCCCAAGGATCCCGAGGTCGATTCCGTTGTGCGGCGTCGCGTAGGTGAACAGCTTGTCCACGAGCGATCGCGCCTCCGGCGCTCCGAACTCCGGGTTCTGGAGGAACGCCCGGCACACGAGCCCGCCCATCGAGTGCGCAACCAGGTAGACGCGGAACTTGTCATACGGCAACTTGCCCGCGTCGCGCTCCTGTTTCGAGATGACGGTGCTCTTGCCCTGCGGGTACACGCGGTCGCGCAGCTTGAGGATGAGCTCACCCAGCCCTTTCGCAAAGCGGGCCATGTCGGGGCGGGCATCCGAACCAAGATCGACGGACGAAGGCTCGTAGTACCGGTAGATCACGATGCTGCGATACGACACCGGCCGCACCGTCCCGTCCACCGTGCTCGGAGCGCTCAACTCCGAGACACGATCCTGCCCTTCCTCGAAGACATCGTCGTAGTCGAACTGCTTGAGGAGCCGAACGAGCGGCGACTCGAAGAAGTACTTCTTCACCGACCCATCCCAGATCTGGCGGACCTTGGAAGAACCAATGTTGAAGCCCATGTAGGGATCCGCGACCGTGTCTTCAATCTCGGCCTGGGTCATGGCGTAGCCGCGGACGTAGATGATCGGGTGAATGGCGGTGGTTTTCACGTGGTCTCCGAGTGGCCGCGAGTCTACCTGAGTTTTGTGGGGACGGTCGTGGGAAGCGGCCCACGCCGGGCTCGCTCAGAAGCCAGGCGTGGGTGCCAGGTTCAGAACAAGTACTGAACGCCGAACTCCATCAGCCGAGGCCGCAGAATCAACGTCGGATAGAGGTAGGTCGGGCCCGCTCGCTGGTTCCAGGTTTGCGTGGTGTTCGCGTTGAGCAGATTGAAGAAGTTCACCCGCAGCGTCACGCGCTGTCTCTGCGGAAGCTCGAACGATTTGTCGACTCGAAGGTCGACATAACTGGTGGTTGGCAGTTGCAGTGTTCCGAGCGGGTCCGTGTTGATCACGAAGGTCGGAATCGAGACACCGCCACGGAGCAGCACCTGCCGCGACTGCGGTGCACCGCTCTCGTTGTTGAAGTTGGCCGACACGGCCACACCGTACGGCAGGCGATAGAGCCCCGAGACCCGGAACGTCTTCTGCGTCGACTGGTCGCCGGTGTTGATCTCGGCGTTCGGAGTGTATTCGGCGGCACGATTCAACGGATGGCCGACCTTCGCGTCGTTCTTGGTCGCCGTGTAGGACGCGAGGAACTGCCAGTCATCGGAGATGCGCTTCACGACCTGCAGGTCGATGGCGGTGTGCGTCTCCGAGGAGTTCGGGTCGTTGATGATCATGAACTTCTCGAAGTTCCGGCCCCTGAGTGACGCTGGATAGTCCCAGTACGTCAGCATTCGGCCGGGGTCGTCCGCGTTCCCCACCACACCGTCATTGCCAGGATCGGGACTGCTGATCGGGATGTTGTAGACCTCGTACGGTCGCAGGATGTTCAGCAACCGCTGTTCGTTGAACGTGCGGATGTGCACCCCGGAGACGCGAACGGCGAAGTTGCTGCCCAGCTGTTTCTCCAGGGTCAATGCGAACTGGTCCGTGCCCATCGGCTTCTCGTCGGGATTGCTCACGCCGGGTGCCGGTGTGCTGCTGATGAAGTCCGGGCCGTTCGGATCGTCATTCACTTCGCCAGGGTCGTACAGGCGATTGCCATTGAGGTCACGCCACCGGTAGGTGGACGTCACCGAGGCAAACGGGTTGGTCATCTGGTTCTCTTCCATGAACCGCTGTTTGTAGAACCGGCCCCAACCGCCCTTCAGCACGGCGGTCCCGCTGCCCGTGAGGTCGTACGAAAAGTACAAGCGAGGTGCAAACGACGTGAGCGACTTGAACGGAATCTTCTCGGTGCACGCCGCGAGCGTGAACGACCATGGGCCCGCCTGGCGGCACTGCGCGGGAACGTGTGCCGTGTCGTGTTCGAAGCGGCCGCCCAGTTCCAGCGTGAGCCGGCGCGCGATTGTCCACGTGTCACCGCCGTACACCGTCGTGAACCCCACATTGTTCTGCGGTATGGCGGGATAGTTATAGAGCTCGATCTGCGTCGGGGTCCCCACCTGCCCGGTGGCGCCGCCGGTGAAGATCAGGCGGTATTGGCCGGCGGCGCCGCGATCGCCGTTTCCCTGGATGAAGGCGGTCGGCGTGTACTCGAGCCCCGCCTTGAATTCATGGTTCCCGACCAGCCAATCGGGCTTGAAGTAGGTGACCGTCGCCTTCGACGTGTATCTCCAGATGTCGTTCCAGCTGCCGCCGTTGGGACTCTGGCCATCCTGCCATTGGGACGTGAGATCCAATCGTGAGGGTCTGCCACCGCCATGGCTTTCATCGTTCCCCATTCGGATCTCGAGCCCTTGCGGGACCCCGGCCGCTGTCGCTTCCGGCGTGCTCCCCACGAAATTCGCGTTCTGACCTCCCGTCCAGGTCCACCGTCCGAAGAGGAACGACATCACGAGCGAGTTGCCACGCACTTCCTGCCACTCGGCTTTCCACGTCGAGACGCGAATCGGCGGGATTCGATCGAGACGGGATTCCCATGCCTGGAATCTCGTGTGCGTATCCGCGTAGTGATACTTCTGCACCCACGTATTCCAGAACACGAGCTTGCTCGCCTCGCGCAGCTGGTACGAAAGCTTCTGGTTGGTGATGATCTCGGCCTTGTACCCGTTGCCGGGCGTCCCATCTGGCTTGAACACACCGAGTTGGATGACGTCCTGCGGCCGATAGCGTGCGCTGCCGTAGAACCACAGCTTGTCCCGGATGACGCGACCGCCGAGATCTCCTCCCTGATCCGTCCGCATCAGCAACGGATTGCCCTCCGTGATGCCCTGCGCGCGGAGCTCGTCGTCAACGTTGTTGCCCTCGGTGTGCTGACTCGAATAGGCGTAGCTTGCGCCGCCGTGAAACTCGTTGCCGCCCGACTTGAGCAGCATGGACAGCGCCGGGCCTCGCGACGGCACGTCTGGCCCGTTGCTGATCGTCTGGACCTTCGCTTCTTCCATCGCGTTTTCGTCTATGTTGTTCCCGCCCTGTGTCTGGATACGGGTGTCACTCTAAACCACCCCCTCCATCACCATGAACGACTCGATCGGCTGGCCGAAGGAACTGAACTCCGGCGTGTCGCCGACCGTTCCGCCGCCGACATCCAGACGCCCGGGCGCGCGAACGCCGGGTGCCTGCACCATCAGGCTGATCGCGCCATTGCGGCTCGTGGGCGTCAACTCCAGCGTCTCACGCGTGAACTGTGTGCTGGCGGACGTCGCGGTCACATCTACCACCGGCGCCGCCCCCGAGACCGTCAGCGTCTCCGCGAGCGTGCCGAGTTTCAGCGTGACGTCGAGCCGCACCGTCGCGCCCAGATCGAGGCGGACGGCCTCCTGGCGCAAGGTCGAAAAGCCATCGAGCGTGTACAAGACCGTGTAGGTGCCAATTGG
>JAICEG010000431.1 GCA_025924295.1 Vicinamibacteria bacterium | reverse complement strand
TCGTCAAGCACGTCGATCCAATCCCAAGGCGCCTCGCGCCCGGAGAAGAGTGGACCACACTCGTCAAGCGCGGCTCTGTCGTTGAGAAAGCCCGAACCAGGGGGTGCCTCTACTGTCTGGTGTCCCACACGTTGTCGAGGAGACCCGTTTCGCACAGAGTGCGCTTCCAGTAAAGCTCCGGGGCCGGAAGGAAGCTAGTGTGTTGTCATCGCGCGCTGCTGCCACAGCCGCGAATACAACGTGCCGCCCGTCACCAGATCCTCATGCGGCCCTTCCTCGACGAGTCTTCCAGCGCTCAGTACCAGCACGCGATCGACCTCGGTCGCCATCGACAAGCTGTGCGTCACGACGATTACCGTGCGGCCACGGGAGACAAGTGCGATCGCGAGGCGGACGAGGCGATCCGACTCAGCGTCGAGCGCCGACGTGGGCTCGTCGAGCAGAAGGATGGTCGGATCGTGCATGACGGCTCGACTGATGGCGACGAGTTGCCGCTGGCCTCCTGACAACTGCTCGCCTCGAGTGCCGACCCTGGTGTCATAGCCGCCGGGTAGCGTTTCGACGATCCGATGCAAACCCACCAGTGATGCGACCGCCTCGATCTCCGAGTCGGTAGCATCCAGCTTGCCCATCCGGATGTTCTCGCGGATCGTGTCGTCGATCAGGAGACTGTTTTGAAACACCACGCCGACCTGGCGTCTGAGTGATGCGAGCGTCAGGTGCCGCAGATCATGTCCATCGACGCGAATCCGCCCCTGGTCCGGGTCGACGAAGCGGGCCATCAATCTCAGCACCGTGCTCTTACCCGCCCCGATCGGCCCGACGATGGCAATGCGCTCGCCCGCCCGAATGGACAGGTTCAGCCCGTTGAGAATCGGCCGTTGGCCAACCCTGTACACCACCTGCTCGAACCGGAGTTCGTGCTCCAGTTCGCGCATGGTCTCGGCCGGCGTCAGGTCGGCAACGAGTGGCTGTGTCGCCAGGAGCTCGTCAATCCGTTGAAGACCACCGGCCGCCAGTACCAGGCTGGGCACGTACTGCGTGACATACGAAAGAGACCAGCTGACCGTCATGAACAACGATTGAAACGAGACGAGGGTCCCGACCGTCAGCTGTCCATCGAACGCCATCAGCGCACCAATGCCGAGCACGACAACCTGCAGGAACAGTATGCCGATAGCCGCGGAACGTTCGACGAGTGCGCCGAGGAAGGCGGTACGTGTGCTGATGGCGACGAGATCGTCGACGCGGCCTGCGAAACGCTGACGCATCCAGCGCTCCAGGCCGAACGCCCGGACGACCTGGCGTGCCGCCAGGTTTTCATGGACGTCTTTCAGTACGTGAGACTCCCGGGTCTTTCTTGCGTAGCTGGCGCGCGATGCCCGTGGTGCGATAAGGCGCGGGCCGAGCAGCGCAAGCGGAAAGACAAGCGCCGCGATCAACGCGAGCCGCCACTCCAGCACGAACAGGAGCACCGTGCCCAGGAGCACGTCGAGCGCCGGAAGCAGGGCCCAGGGCGCCGCCGATACGATCGCGTGCTCGATTGCGGCCAGGTCAGTGGAGAAGTGCGCCGCGATCGAGGCATCGTCTTCATCGCTGCCATCAGCGGGGGAGAGCCGGTGGACGTGATCGAGCATGTCGATCCGAAGATCGCGGAGGACTTTGCTGCACAAATGCGCGTAGAAGTAGTCGCGCCCCAACCCCGCGGCCGCCACGATCACCACACCGATGATGAGCAGTGTCAGCAGCGTCGTCAGCAACTGCGTATCGCGAGGGACGATGGCGCGGTCAATCAGTTGCTGGAACGCGAGCGGAACGGCTGCGGTGAACGCCGCTTCGAGCAGGAGTCCGAGAGCAATGAGTGTCGCCTGGAAACGGTAGGGGCGTATCCAGCCGGCACTCCTCTTCACGAAACGGGCGAGTGGTCCGATGGTCACCGTGTGTCAGCGCGTCAGCGTGAAACCGCAGAGCAAGTCCGCGACGTTGACGTAGTTGGCCTTGACCGACGCAATCGGGCTCACTCCCGACAGCGCCGCGTCCACCGTGTCCTTCTCCTCGAGAAAGCGCCATAGCGGTTGCGGCACGTTGGAAATGAGGCGGAACGGTTCGGCGACGATGCGATCCCAGTCGTCGGCAAACGAAAGGAGATCTCCCGGGCGAATCTGACGGCGGCATTGGGGCAGGCCGCACGAGCAGTCGAAGTCATATTCCAGGTTCAACGAGCCGTAGTCGTCGGTCAGTTCTTCGCCAGGAGCAATGTCGCGCACGGCGATCTCGAAATCGTAGCCGGCGCTCCGGCACGTCGGCGTGCACGAGTGGTTCACGAAGCGAGCGTGATCCCAGCACAGTACGAAGCGACCCGCTCCGTCGATGAATGAATACTTCAGCACGATGTCGTGGTACGCCGTCGGAAGTCGTGCAACGTCGGCTGGAGTGAACGTCTGGTCGAGACGATCGCGCACCCAGGTGATCGTCCCTTTGGGAATGAAGCGCGTTGCGAACACACCATGACCGATTTGCGGATTGGCCAGTCTGAGCTCGGTGTCGGGATGAATCATGAGGTCTCGTCTGCTGCGGAAGAGTTATCAGCAGAACGATCAACTGGACCATTACGGACAGGCTCTGCCGTAGGGCAGAGAGCGCAGGCCTCGCGCTACGGAGATCTACTGGCGAGGAAGGGATGCCTAGTTGACGGCGAGTCGCTTCAACAGGTCCTTGTCGGCAAGCATCTTCCCGGCGCCGATGACGACCGCCGCCAGCGGCTCCGCGACGATTTGCACCGGCAGCTGCGTCTCCTGCTGAATGAGGCGATCGAGGTTCCGAAGAAGCGCGCTGCCGCCGCACAGGGCGATGCCGCGGTCGTAGATGTCTCCCGACAACTCCGGTGGGATCTGGTCGAGCGTTTCTCGAATCAGCTTCAGGATCGTCTTGAGCGGGTCGCTGATCGCCTCCCTGATTTCACCGTCCGAAATCGTCACGCGAATGGGGACGCCCTTTCCCAGGTGCCGCCCCTTTACTTCCATCGTCATCGGTGTCTCGAGCGCGGTCGCCGACCCGATCTCCATCTTGATGGTTTCCGCGGTTCGTTCGCCGACGAGCAGTTCGTGCCGCCTCTTCATGTGGTGAATGATGGCCTGGTCGAACGCGTCGCCGGCCACGCGTACAGAGCGGCTGATCACCACACCTGTGAGCGAGATCACGGCGATGTCGGTCGTGCCGCCACCGACGTCGAGGATCATGTTGCCACCTGCTTCGGTGACCGGCAGGCCAGCGCCGAGCGCGGCCGCCATCGGCTCGTCGACGAGGAAGACCTCGCTCACCTTGGCGCGGTAGGCGCTGTCCTTCACCGCGCGACGTTCGACCGGAGTGATGTGCGCCGGCACGCCAATGACGATGCGCGGACGCATCCAGCCGCCAACCTGCTGGTTGGTCTTGCGGATGAAGTGCGTGAGCATCTTCTCGGCTGCGTCGAAGTCGGCAATCACGCCGTCGCGAATCGGCTTGACCGGGCGAAGTGTATCCGGGTTGCGGCCGACCATCCCTCGAGCATCCTCGCCAACGGCTTCGATCGCGCCGGTCGCGGTGTTGAACGCGATCAGCGACGGTTCATTGAGCACGACGCCCCGGCCGCGAGCGAAGACGCACGTATTGGCCGTGCCGAGGTCGATAGCGAGGTCGGTTGCGAGGGAGAAAGCCATAGTGCGTCCAGCCCGTCGCAAGGGACGTTCCGGGACCGCGTCGGTCGCAGATTGGAAAAGCGTGCGGAAAACGTGCCGAGTCGGCAGGGCAGGTGACGGTCGGCCGTCGCGGCCGTTACGGAAATTGGGGGTGACTGACAGTCTTGGGATGTCGCCTTCCCGCCAACGAGGAGCACAAGGTGGCAACGCACAGGGCTGTCATGACCCAGATCAAGGATTCGGCCTGATAACGGTAGCGAGACGACTCGAGGAAGGTGACGGCACTGCTGATTCCGACGATGTACGTCACGTTGAAGAGGCAGAGCCAAAGCATCGCGCCGCGCGCCTGCGATTCCCGGTCGGCGGTGAGCGAGAGTTGCCACGCACGGCGAACGGTCCAGGCCATGACAATCGGCAGGAACAGGTAGACGCCGACAGGGCTGACAGGGAAGCCGTGCATCAGGCGATTCACGACCGCCTCGTAGCCGCCGAGGACACTTCGATGCTGGTAGTGTGGCGAGCGTTCCGTTCCGGTGTAGGGATGCCACTCGGTTGATGGGGTGAAGAGGTCTCGCAACCCCTGCAGCGCCCTGGTGGCGTACT
>JAICEG010000430.1 GCA_025924295.1 Vicinamibacteria bacterium | reverse complement strand
GCTCAAGTCCATCGAAGAGCCGCCCGCTCACGTGCTCTTCGTCATGGCGACCACCGAGCTGCACAAGATCCCGGACACGATCCTGTCGCGATCGCAGGTCTTCGAGTTCCGCGCCTTTCCAACCCGGACCATCGTCGAGCACCTGAAGCGGATGGTGAAGGAAGAAGGCATCGACGTGCCCGATGCAGCGCTGGCGCTCATCGCGCGCGCCGCCGAGGGCAGCATGCGCGACGCGCAGAGCGCGCTCGATCAGGTGATGGCATTCGCCGGCTCCACGATCACCGTCGACGATGTGTCCACCGTGCTCGGGCTGGTGGGACGCGACCTGCTGTTCGAGCTGATCGAGTCGGTGATTGCCGAGGACGGACCCCGCGCGTTCTCGCTCGCCGACCGTGCGGTCGAATCCGGTCACGACCTCCGCCTGATCATTCGCGAGCTGACGAAGGTGGTCCGTGACCTGATGATGGTGTTGGTGGATCCGTCTCGGGCCGGCGAGGGCGATCTGGCCGAAGGCGAGATCGAGCGGTTGACGCTGCTGGCGAAGCAGTTCTCGCGCGAGGACCTGCTGCGCGCGTTCGAGTTGCTGGCAAAGGCCGAGGAGGACATCCGCACTGCGTCCCACCCGCGCTATCACATCGAGATGCTCCTGCTGCGATGGATGCACGTGCGCAAGCTCGTGCCGCTCATGGATCTGCTCGAGGGTGGCGGGGGAAGCGCACCCGTACGTAGCCCGATCGCACCGGCTAGCGCCAAGATCGGACCCGCGAGTGGTGCGAGTGGACCGGCCCGTCGCGCGATCGCACCAGCAAGTGGTGCAATCGCACCCGCGAGTGACACGGTCGCACCGACAAGAAACGTCGTCGCACCGACCCCGAGCAAGCTCGCACCGACGAGCAGTGCGATCGCACCGACGAGTGACACCATCGCACCTGCCCCAGGTGGTCTCAAGGACAAGTTCCTTGCGGAGATCAGATCGACGAAGAGCACGCTGTACAACCTTGCCGTCGCGCAGGCACAGCGGATCGACGTCAGCGACGACCGGATCACGTTCACCTTCGCGTCGAATCAGAACATGGCGCGCGGGCAGCTCGATCAGAACCGCGAATGGCTCGAGTCGGTCGCCCATCGGCTGGCTGGCCGGCGCATCCAGGTGACGTCGGCGCAGGCGCCGGCCGAGGCCGCATCGGCGTCCGCGCCGGAGGCCGCTTCCAACGCCGCCAGGCGGGACCTCAAGGCCGAAGCGCTGTCCTCATCCGGGGTTCAAGCGATGCTCGACGTGTTCCCGGCCGAGATCCGCGACGTCGAAGAAATCCCGTAGACCGCAGACCGAAGACCATGAACATCCTCGAAGTGATGCAGCAGGCGAGACAGGTGCAGGAGCAGCTGCAGAAGCGCATGGCCGACCTGCGCGTCGAGGCCTCCGCCGGCGGCGGCATGGTCACCGTGGTCATCAACGGTGCCAAGCAGGTCCAGTCGATCAAGATCGACCCTGAAGTCGTCTCCAAGGACGATGTGGAGATGCTGCAGGATCTGATTGCAGCCGCCGTCAACGACGCCGTCCGCAAGGTGGACGAACAGCTCGGTCAGTCGATGTCCGGGCTGCTTGGCGGGCTCAAGATTCCCGGCCTCTCCTGACGCCTTGCCTCTTCCCGATCCTCTGACCAGACTCGTCGAGCAGCTGCAGAAGCTGCCCGGCATCGGCGCCAAGAGCGCGCAGCGGCTGGCGTTCCACGTGCTGAAGACGCCGCGTGAAGACGCCGAGCGTCTGTGCGACGCGATCCGCGACGTCAAGGATCGTGTCACCTACTGCTCGAACTGCAACAACATCACTGACACCGATCCCTGCGCGTACTGCACCAACGCTTCCCGCGATCAGCGTCTGATCTGCGTCGTCGAGGAGCCGCAGAACGTCAACGTGGTGGAGAAGACGCGGGAGTTTCGCGGCGTGTATCACGTGCTGATGGGCACGCTGTCCCCGCTGCAGGGCGTCGGCCCGGACGATCTGAAGATCAAGGGCCTGCTCGCGCGCGTCGGCGCCGGCGGCGTTGACGAAGTGATCATCGCCACCAATCCGACAGTGGAGGGTGAGGCCACGGCGCTCTACCTCGCGCGGCTGCTCAAGCCGCTTGGCGTTCGCGTGACGCGCATCGCGATGGGCATTCCTGTCGGATCCGATCTGGAGTACGCAGACGAAGTGACGATGACGCGAGCGATGGAAGGACGCCGAGATCTCTGATGCTGCCGATGCAGTTTCAACCTGCATTCGCGATCGCGTTCGTCATCGGCGGCGTGGTGGCATGCTTCTTCGGTTACCGTCTGTTTCGTCTGGTACTGTCGCTGGTGGGATTCGGCCTTGGCGGACTGATGGCCAGCTCGCTGCTTGGCCCGAGCGATGTGACATGGATGATCGGCGCGTGGCTGGTCGGCGGGTTGATCGGCATGGCGTTGCTCTACGCCGGCTATTACGTCGGCGTTGCGCTGACCGGAGCAGGGATTGGTGCGCTGCTGGCCCACGTGGCGTTTCAGGCAAGCGGCGAGCCGCCGCCGTTTCTCGTCGTGCTCCTGGCATCGGTGGTCGGGGCCGTCGGTTCGATGTTTCTCCAGCGCTATTTCATCGTTGTCGGAACCGCGTTCGGCGGGGCGTGGACGTTGATTCTTGGCGCTATGGCCCTGCTTGGCGACGGCGCGGCGCGCAGCGCGGCGGCGGGCGGAAACGTCTGGGTCATCTATCCGCTGAATCCGGCTCCGGGCCAGGGATGGCTCCCATATGCATGGGTAATTCTGGGCATTGCCGGGGCCGCGACACAGCTGGGATGGACCGGCGGCAAGGCGCGCATTCGCCGGAAGAAGAAATCATCGTAAGATCGAGAAGACATGAAGAACAGGGCTGCGGTACTCATCATCTGCGGATTCGTGGGGTCGGTTGCGGTCACGCTCGGCGCGCAGGCGACACGTTCGGTGAACGAAGGCGTGTATACGGCCGACCAGGCGAAAAAGGGCGAGGCGCTCTACAAGGAGCAGTGCTCCGCGTGCCACGGCGACAACCTGGAAGGTTCGGGTCCGATGCCGCCGCTGGCGGGGAAGGACTTCCTGGCGAACTGGACCGGCAAGACCGTGGGCGATCTCTACGAGAAGACGCAGACGACGATGCCCGCGACCGCGCCCGGCACGCTGACGCCGGAGCAGACGGCCGACATCGTGGCGTTCATGTTGAGCAAGGACAACTACCCGGCCGGCAGCGCAGCGCTCGAGGGCAAGATGGAGCCGCTGCTCAAGATCACGCTCGACGCACCGAAGTAACTCTGAATCGACGATTGACGACCTACGATTGACGGATCGGGCAGTGCCCAATCCGTCAATTGTCGTTCTCACTCCGTCAATCGTACTTCGTCAATCGTCAATACCTCGATCATTTCGGGCACGGCTCGCCCAGCGGGCGGAATCCTTCGACATCGATGATCGCGTTCGCCGACTGAGGCGCCTGCGTCGGGCTGCCTCCGTTCGACACGGGTGAACCGCCGCCGATGCGGACCCGCCCGCCTCCGAGCGTGATGCCCGTGCTTTCGAGGTCGTTCTTGCGGACGAGGCCCGTGACCTCGATCATGTAGCCCTCGCGCGCCTTGATCTCGTTCAGCAGGTCCTTCTTGCCGGTCAGACGGAATCGGCGGCCGGGTTTGATCTCGAGGCTGGTGCGCTCGCCTTCAGGGCTCTCGGTGACGACGAAGGCGCTGCCCTTCGAGCAGCCAGGTATCGATACGCGGGCCGAGTCCTTGGGGACCGGCCGTTCTTCCTGCGCGGCGAGCGCGACGCCAAGGATGACGGCGAAGAGCGGGACTCCGTACTTCATAGGAACAGTGTAGTCCGCCTTCCTTGAGACGCCGTGGTTGCGTGGACTGGCGGCTTTTCGCTACGATCTGAAGGTTCGGCAGTCCGCTGCCGATTCCATAAGCGCGCCACCGCATTCCTCGGTAGCTCAATGGCAGAGCATCCGGCTGTTAACCGGAGGGTTGCTGGTTCGAGTCCAGCCCGAGGAGCCAAATCCCTTAGCGTTCTCGCGGATTTCCTTCTTCAGATCGTCCCACTGTGACGTGAACTGTGACATAACCCTGTCGCATGTTTCGTGCGAGGTCTGCTTCTTCGGCTTATCCACGTAGAGCGCGGGCTTCAGCCCGCGCGGATGTCGTGGGAACTTCAGCTTGAACGACGGCTCGAGCGCGGCCGCTGCTTCGTCGAGCGCCTTACGTCGGATGTGACTGTAGGTGCGCATCATCGCCGGCGAGACGTG
>JAICEG010000429.1 GCA_025924295.1 Vicinamibacteria bacterium | reverse complement strand
GATCGCCGCATTGCCGTTATCCAAGTCGAACGGCACGTCTGCCGAAGGCGTGGCGCGGAACAGGAGCATCAAAGTCAGCAGAACGCAGAGCGGTGCGCAAGATCGCAGAGACCGCATGGGAACCTCCTCTCGGGATCACCTTCGGTCCTGATAAACGCAATCCGGCGTCAAATCCGGACATGACCGAGTGGCAGGATGCGAGCGGCGGAGTGAACGGCTGACCAGAGGTCCGGCGCGTTGGACATCACGCGGCACTCAGTGGCCGCGACGCCAACGCCAACGGCAGGCGCACGGAGAAGGAACTTCCGGAGCCGATTCCACCACTCCACGCCGTCAACGAGCCGCCGTGCATCCGGACGATATCCCGCGTGATTGCCAGGCCACCGGGGCCGCCGCGTGTCGCGCCTGCAGCTTCCTCTGCTTGCGCACACGGCTTGAATAGTTGGTCGAGCGCATCCTTGGCGATCCCGATCCCGGTGTCGGTCACCGTTACCTCGACCGCGTTGGGCGAGACGGCGAAATTGATCAGGATCGACCCCCCTGCGGGCGTGAATTTGATGGCGTTTCCGAGGAGACTGACGAACACCTGCTCGAGGCGCATCGAGTCTCCCCAGACACGCGTGTGCCTGGAATCGTGAAGCACTCGCACGATGAGATGCTTGTCCGCCAACGCGAAAGCCGTGGCTGCGATCGCCAACCTTACCGGCTCCATGATTTCCAGGACTTGAAAGTCGATGGCTGCCGCGTCGTGCAGGGCTGGCGGACTGGAAAGCATGTCTGACTGATCGTTACCGACGACCTCTCACTATCCGCAAGCGGCCAGGCTCAGGCGGAGATGTCGATATACACCGTGTTCAAGCGGTAATAGAGCGTGTCGAGGAACACGCCGGCATGAACACGCGGCAGGAGGGACGCCTCGCTTGTGCTGACGATGTGTGTTCCGTGGGCTCGGCCCTGGGCGCGCTCGATCCATGCGTGCAGACGGTACTGATCGTCGAGTTCCAGTGCCCCCACCTCGTGGAGAATCAGCGTTCCGGTCGCAATTGGCGGCAGCACCAGTTGACTGCCTGGGAGCCAGACAGTAATCGGCTCATGCAGGTTCGGCAGCAGGATCTCGATGGCCTTTAGGACTCTCTTACTCCCTCCGATGAGAAGCAGATTGGTCCGCGGGGTCCTCTCGAAAAGGAGGTTTGCGTCAGACTCGCGAACCGAGGGGGGCACCAACCGCAGCCGACGGTCGAGCGTGTGCGCGTTTGGAGCTGCGGCAACGGCCTTGGATACGTTCTCCATTGATGCCTCTCAGCAGAAGACCGAGGTTCTCGTCTTCTCTGGTCTTGCGTGGTTCAGCGAGCCATTGATATCGGCGAACGTTGAAATGTGGCGAATGAGGAATGCGTGTCTTCGACGCACGAGGTGGAGAGCCTACGACGCATACACGACGGCCTCCAGCGGGCGCCGCCGGTTTTTCAGATAGGGGAATCCCCGATGCCGGGCACTACCCGGCTTTCTCGCTGACAGCCCACTCGATCGCGTGGTACTGAAGTTCGTGGGCGTTGCGAAGGTCCAGCTTCTCTTTGATGTGGGCCTGGTACGACTCGACGGTTTTCACGCTCAAGTGCAGGATTTCAGCAATCTGACGCGTGCTCCGGCCTGCGCCAATCAGCCGGAAGACTTCGAGCTCGCGATCGCTCAACGCGGCGAGCGGCGAGCGCGCAGCGACGGTCGCGTTGTGCGCGTACTGCCGAAGCAGTCTGCTTGCGACGCGATCGGGCACGTACACCTGACCCGCGAGGATGCACCGGATCGCCTTCAATACGCGATCGGTGGCTTCCTGTTTCATGATGTAGCCGTTGGCTCCGGCGCGAAGCACACGCTCGGCATAGGTCGTCTCGTCGTGCATCGACAGCACCAGAACTGGCAGGTCGGTATGGCATGTCCGAATCTGCTTCAGAAGGTCGAGACCGTCCGGACCACCAAGCGAAATGTCGAGGATCACCAGGTCCGGCCGCAATGACACGATAGCCTGAATCGCCGACTGAGCGTCCCCGGCCTCACCACACACCATCAGGTCCGGCTCGCGATTCAGCAGCAGCGTCAACCCGTGCCGGACGATGGGATGATCGTCGACGACGAGCACCTGGCTCTTGGCGGCCGGATTGTTCGGGCTTCGAGTCGCGGTCGATCGCAGGTCTTTCATACATGCATCCGCATTGGAAACGAGCACTTGACGATGGTCCCAGCCCCGTTCGGCTCGCGTGTGACCTCGAGTGACCCGCCAATCATGCTGGCGCGGTAGCCCATGATGTGCAGGCCCATCCCCAACGTGTGGGTCGGCATCCGGGGGATCCCAACGCCGTTGTCTTCGATGGCGAGTCGTCCGGAGCCGCCGCTAGCTGAGAGCGCAACGATTATGTGGGTCGCGCGCCCGTGTTTGATGGCGTTGCTCACGGCTTCTTGCGCGATGTGGAATAAGTGAGTGCCGAGGACGACATCGTCGATCAGGACAGGAACGACGCACACGAACCGGCACGACACGCTGAAGAAATCCTCGACCTCCGTCACAAGACGCTGCAGCGACGCCATCAGGCCATCGGCACCCGACACGACCGGGACGAGACCCCGCGACAGCTCGCGCGTCTTTTCTATCGCCTCGTTCACCAGCGTCACGATCCTGCCGGCCTCGACAGCCTCGGGCAGTTGTTGTGCCTCGAGCCGCTGCTGGAGGGCTTTGCTCATGAACGCCGTGCCAGTGAGATGCTGGCCCAGATTGTCGTGCAGGTCCAGGCCGATCCGCCGCTGCTCGCGTGCGCTGATCTCGAGAAGGGCCCCTTCGAGACGTTTGTTGGAGAGATGCAGACGGTCGACTTCGGCGATGTGGCGCTGCGCATCCCCCATGCGGCCCAGCCACGAGCGCATCGCGAACTGAAAGATCACCAGCAGCGGCAGCACCACTGCCAGTGCGAACACGCTCAGGGAGCGAACAGTCGCCACGACGAAGAACGACGCCGAGGCCGCAGCAAAGTGGTACAGCGAAATGCTGGCGAAGTGCCGCCGCCAGAGCCGGAGGGCCGGCTGAGCGCGCTCCAGGGCGACGGCAATGGCCGTGAAACCCGAGTTGATCAGGAAATAGATCGCCGTCATCACGACCAGCGGGAGGACGATGGCTTCGGAGGAGATAGTGCTCTGATGTGAAAGCGGCGGCGTTCGAGCCATCGCGAAGAACGCCTGCGAGCCCACCCACAGCGCCAGCGCAGGGCTCGCCGTATTGAACACCAGGCGCTCGACTCGGTGGCCACTCCGCCACGAGATGAGGAAGCTGTCGATCGCGATCGCTACCGTGGCTGGAGCAGGACCGAACAGCAATGCCGACGTGAAGAAGAAGGTGTCTGATACCGACACTTGCACTGGCACGCCCGGCACCCTGAGCGCAAAGGCGCCAGCGATTGTCGCCAACACGCCGAGCGTTGTCCATTGAAGAGGCTGCGGAGTGTAGGGCAGCTGTGCCAATGAGTGGCCCACTGCCAGAGAGCCTGCGACAACGACCAGGGTAACGAACAGGTGCAGCGGTTGCATGGCGCCAGGCATGCCTGGGAGCCACGAGAGCGGCCGTCGCGCATCAGTAGATATCGGTATCGCCATTGACCGCCCTCAACGTCCGTCGCCCCAGATGATCTGGTATCCGTCGGTCGAGCCGTCATCGCCCCAGATGATCTGCTGGCCTCCCGAATCGAAGATTTCATCGCCCCAGATGATCTGTTGCGGGCCCGTGGAATCGAAGATTTCATCGCCCCAGATGATCTGGTTGCCCGGCGTGGCCGGTACCTCGCTATCCAGGCCGAGTAAAGTCAGCACACCGAGCGGCATCTGCGAGGGGTCGGCCCAGACGAGCACCAGGTCGACGAGGCTCAGGATCCTGATGCCTGTCTGTTGATACATCCTGTCGATCAGGGTGCCCGCATCGGTGAACATTTCACCGCCCGCCGGTGCGGGCACTCCGGACACGATGGTCGAGGGGAGGTGCGGCGCCAGGCCATCGCGTGCCATGCGGCGGGAGGCCCACACATTCACGCCGCCGGTTCCGCTGGCGACCAGTCCTTCGCGGATCATGGGAGAGGCGCCCGCCTGCACGACCATCTTGACGTGACGCGGCGTCAGTCCCGGCGCAGCCTCGAGGATCAGAGCGGCTGCGCCACTGACCATGCCAGCTGCCATGCTGGTCCCACTCATCCGACGGTAGGCATTCGATCCCTGTCCCGCGACGCGTTCGCTTGGATAGCTGTGGGCGAGGAATGAACCTCCTGCCTCGAGCGACACGATCTTGTTGCCAGGCGCGACCACGTCCGGCT
>JAICEG010000428.1 GCA_025924295.1 Vicinamibacteria bacterium | reverse complement strand
ATGGTTCGGGTTCTTCGTTCTTAGTTCTTCGTTCTTAGTTCGGAGTTCGTATGCGCTTCGCCATTTACCTCGTTCTCGGGTTCGTGATCGTCAGCGGCTGGTCCTCGATGTCGGCTCAGTCGAATGCGGGACGTGCAGGCGCTGCTGCGCGGAGTGATTACTCGCCGCCGCGGACACCGTGGGGCGATCCGGATCTCCAGGGCGTGTATACCAACGCCGATGAGAACGGTACGCCGATGGAGCAGCCGAACGATCTCGCGGGTAAGCGCCTCGAGGATTTTGGTGAGAAGGAGATGGCGGCGCTGCGCGTCGAGCGGCAGAAGCGCGCGCAGTCGGCGGCTCGCAATATCGGCGGCAGCGCCGAGGAAGACACCGGCGCGGGACCCTCTCATTGGTACGAACACCTAGCCGCGAACAACGCGCAGCCGTGGCTCGTTTTCGATCCGCCGAACGGGAAGATCCCAGCGCTCACTGCAGCGGCGAAGGAGCGCGCCGCAGCCCGACAGGCGGCGCGCAAGGGTCGCGGACCGGCCGATTCGTGGACGGACCGGAGTCTCTACGACCGCTGCATCTCGCTCGGCGTGCCGGGATCGATGACGCCGATGATCTACGGCAACGCCTACGACATCACGCAGGGACCGGGGTTCGTGGCGATCCGCTACGAGATGATCCACGAGGCGCGCGTGATCCCGGTGGACAACAGGCCGCAGCTGCCGACGACAATCAAGAACTACATGGGCGATGCGCGCGGCCGCTGGGAGGGCAACACGCTGGTTGTCGAGACGACCAACTTCCACCCGCTGATTGCATTTCGTGGCGCGAGCGAGAAGCTCAAGATCACCGAGCGCTTCACGCCGCTGAACGCCAACACGATTCGGTGGGAGATCCGGTTCGACGATCCCGACACGTGGGAACGTTCGTGGGCGTACGCGATGCCGCTCAAGCGCAACGCCGAGCACACCCCGTACGAGTACGCGTGTCACGAGGGCAATCGCGGGCTCGCCAACATTCTGAGCGCGGCTCGCGCCGAAGAAAAGCAGTAGCCGAGCCGCCGGTTCCCTGGAAGTTGGGAATTGGGAGTTGATCGCGAAGTAAACTCTTAGGGAATGCAGTCGACTATCCGATCGTTCGATCTCGCGCACCTCGCGCACGTTGAAATACTCACGCCCAAGCCCGACGAGAGCCTCAATTTCTTCGTCAACGTCATGGGGATGACCGAAACCGCCCGCAAGGGTGAGTCGGTCTACCTGCGCGGGTGGGACGACTACGAGCACCACACGCTCAAGCTCACCGCCGCAAAGGCTCCCGGGATGGGGCACTTCGCCTTTCGCACGACCAGTCCCGAAGCCCTGGCCAACCGCGTCGCGATCATCGAGCGCGGCGGCACCGGCAAGGGGTGGACCGACGGCGATCTTGGCCATGGGCCGGCGTACGCGTTCGACACGCCGGACGGCCACCACATGGAGATCTACTACGAGACCGAATGGTACAAGGCGCCACCCGACTTGAAGCCGTCGCTGAAGAACCAGGCGATGCGTTTCCCAGGCCGGGGCGCCAACGTCCGCCGGCTCGATCACCTGAACCTCCTGACCTCTGATGTCGTCGCCCTGCAGCGCTTCATGGAAGACACGCTCGGCATGCGCACGACCGAGATGATCAAGCTCGATAGCGGAGCGATTGCCGGCGTCTGGGTGACGTGCAACAACAAGACGTACGACGTGGCCTTCACGGCGGATCACTACGGCGCGCGTGGTCGATTCCATCACGCGACGTGGGCCGTCGATTCGAAAGAAGAAGTGCTGCGCGCGGCCGACATCTGTCTCGAAAATGGCATCTTCATCGAGACCGGACCGCACAAGCACGGCGTGCAGCAGACGTTCTTCCTCTACGTGTACGAGCCCGGCGGCAATCGGATCGAGTTCGACAGCGCCGGCGCGCGGTTGATGCTCGCTCCCGACTGGCAGCCGATCGTGTGGACCGAAACCGAACGGAAGAAGGGACAGGCCTGGGGGTTGAAGACGGTCGAGACGTTCCACACGTACGGCACGCCGCCGGTGGAGAAGTAACCCGTCACGCCGGGTCTAAAAAGCAAGACCCGGCCTACACAACGGAGGGTCTACACAGCGTAGGGCGGGTCCTGCTTTGTGGACTCGCCGAAGAGAGTCATGCAGAGATCAATCCCCTGCACCATGATGCGTGGCGGCACTTCGAAAGGCGCCTACTTCCTCGCATCAGATCTTCCCGACGACACCGCGCAGCGCGATCGCATCCTGCTGTCGGTCATGGGATCGCCCGATCCGCGGCAGATCGATGGCATCGGCGGCGCCGATCCGCTGACCAGTAAGGTCGCCGTGGTCTCGCCGTCGAGCCGGCCAGGCATTGATGTCGACTACCTGTTCCTGCAGGTCTGGGTCGATCGGGCCGAGGTGTCCGACAAGCAGAACTGCGGCAACATCCTCGCGGGCGTCGCGCCGTTTGCGATCGAACGCGGCCTCGTGCGGGGATGCGATCCTGTCACGAAGGTTCGCATCTTCATGGTCAACACCTCGCAGA
This sequence comes from Vicinamibacteria bacterium, assembly GCA_025924295.1. GTDB lineage: Bacteria > Acidobacteriota > Vicinamibacteria > Vicinamibacterales > UBA2999 > Gp6-AA40. The sequence continues at coordinate 1,810 of JAICEG010000428.1, read as the reverse complement.
CCGTCGTCGCGACCATCCAGACACCGGGAGGGCAGCCGGAGTATCAGGGGCACGCGCGCATCGATGGAGTTCCCGGGACAGCCGCGCCCATTCCTCTCAGCTTTTCCGATACTGCCGGCTCGACGTGCGGATCCCTGTTGCCGACCGGCAATGTCGTCGATGTCGTGAACGGCGTCGAGGTCACCTGTATCGACAACGGCATGCCCGTGGTCGTGATGCGAGCCGCTGATGTTGGCCGCACGGGTTATGAGACGCGTGACCAGCTCGACGCGGACAGCGAGCTCAAGGCACGCATCGAGGCGATTCGCTTGAAGGTCGGCCCGATGATGAACCTCGGTGACGTGAAGGATCAGACCGTTCCCAAGATGATCCTGGTTGCGCCGCCGCGCGAGGGTGGTGTCGTCTCGACGCGCTCGTTCATTCCGCATCGCGCACATGCGACGATTGGCGTGTTTGCGGCCGTGAGCGTCGCCACCGCGTGTCTGTTGCCAGGCAGCGCGGCCCACGGAGTCGCGCGCATCCCCGACGGCGCGACCAGGCTGATGCTGGTCGAGCACCCGACCGGTGCCAGCCCGGTCTCCATGACCACTGAAGAGCAGGACGGCAGGGTCGTTGTGACGGAGGCGGCCATCATCAGCACGGCCCGGGCACTCTTCACTGGCCACGTGCTCGTTTCGTCTTCTTCGTTTTCTTCGTGATCTTCGTGATCTGTGTGATCTTCGCGGTTCAATAATCGTAATATCAGTTCCGGCTCGGGAGACGACTCCATGACGATCGTCAGGATCCTGGTCGTACTGGTGCTGTTGTTCGCGCAGCCTGCCCTTGCTCAGCAGGTCGATATCTCCGGTGAATGGGCTGCACGCGTTCACGAAGACCAGCCGCACCGCGGCCCCGGCGCTGAACTCGGCGACTACACCGGGTTGCCGATCAACGACGCGGCACGGCAGAAGGCGTCGCACTGGGACGCGTCGATCCTCTCTCTCCCCGAACGGATGGCGCAGCCGCATCCGGCGGTCTACTTCATGCGCGGCCCCGGTCCCAACATGCGGATCGATAAACGCATCGACCCGGTGACGCACGAGCTCGTGGCCTACACGCTCGAAGGCGTGTTCGGTCGCGACGACCGGGTGATCTGGATGGATGGACGGCCCCATCCTTCACCGAATGCCGAGTACCTCTGGGAAGGCTTCTCGACCGGGAAGGTCAACGGCAATCGGTTGACGATCACGACGACGCACATGAAGTACGGCGTAATCCAGCGCAACGGCGTGCCCGCGAGCACCAGGGCGAAGATGACCGAGCACTTCATCCGCCATGGCGACCAGCTCACGCTGATGACGATCGTCGAAGACCCGGTGTACCTCGAAGAGCCGTTCGTCCGGACGTCTCACTGGGTGCGTAGCTCGAACATCAACGTCGACCAGCGCTGGCTGTTCGAGGTGGTGGACGAGGTCGCGGGACGTTCCGTCGGCTACGTGCCGCATTACCCGTTTGGCACACGGCAGGACGGCTACGCAAAGAAGCACGGCCTGCCGTTCGAGTCCACGCAAGGTGGTAAGGCCACCATCTATCCCGAGTACGAGTTGAAGCTCAAAGAGATGCTCGCACCCCGTCCACCCGCATCGCCGTCTACGCGCTGACGCATGGCGACGAGATCAGTGCCCCTCGCTGTCCTGCTCGCGTGTTCAGTTCACCTCCTGAACTCGCATGCCCAGCAGCCGGTGACGACTGTGTCTCTGGCGCCGCCGTCGCCGCCGATCATCGTCGATGGTCTCGAGGTCCTGCCAGTGCAGGGAAGCGTGCACATGAT
>JAICEG010000427.1 GCA_025924295.1 Vicinamibacteria bacterium | reverse complement strand
TCAAGGGGTCAGACCCCGATCATAACGTTGTCGATCAGGCGCGTCGTCCCGACCCAGAGTGCGCCGGCAGCGACGACAGGGCCGGTGACTCGGGCAACGGGCTGGAGGTCGACCGGGTCGACGATCTCGAAGTACTCGAGCCTCAGGCGGCTGTCGGCCGGGATATGGCGGGAAGCGAGTTGCTTCAAATCGTCGACGCTCGTGGTCCCTGCAGCGACGGCAGCCTGTACTCCGTGCAGGGCATGGAACAGTGCCGGAGCCAGGCGGCGCTCCTCCGGGTTCAGTCTCTGGTTGCGCGAGCTCAGGGCCAGGCCGTCGGGTTCGCGCACGGTGGGTACACCAACGATGGTCGTTGGAACGTTGAAGTCGGATACGAGGCGGCGGACCACCGCGAGCTGCTGCCCGTCCTTCTGGCCGAAGTACGACCGATCGGCCTGCGCGATCTGAAAGAGCTTCAGGACGACTGTCGCGACGCCGCTGAAATGTCCCGGCCGGTAACGGCCACACAGATGATCGGCAAGTCTTCCGACCTCGACCCTGCATTCCAGTGCAGCCGGATACATCTCGGCGACGGTCGGTGCGAAAACCAGGTCGACGCCAAGCGACCTGCACAGATCGGTGTCCACATCGAGCGATCGCGGATATCGCTCGAGGTCCTCGGGCCGATCGAATTGAATCGGGTTGACGAAGATGCTGACGACGACCGTCGCGCACTCGGTTCGTGCGCGGCGAATGAGGCTGGCGTGCCCTTCGTGCAGGGCGCCCATCGTCGGAACCAGACCGACCAGACCGGCGGGACGCCTCGACGCGACCCGTGAGCGAAGGTCGGCGATGGTCTCGACAAGCTCGAGTGGCATCCGCTGCTACCGGTTCGGGACCCCGGAGATCTTCGACAGCGACTCCGGATAGCGCCCTTCTCGCACGTCGTCCACGTAGGCCCTGGTCGCCGACTGAATTGTTTCTGAGAGCTTTGCGTACTGCTTCACGAACGATGGAACGAACCGATCGAACAGTCCCAGCATGTCGTGACTGACGAGGACCTGGCCATCGCAGTGCGGGCCTGCGCCGATGCCGATCGTTGGAATCTCGAGCGCACTGGTCACGGTCTTTGCCACATCTTCGGGAATCGATTCGAGCACGACCCCGAACGCGCCCGCCTCCTGCAGGGCAATCGCATCGGCGAGGAGCGCGTCGGCGTCGCCGGGGCGCGTGGCCTGCTTGATGTAGCCGCCAAGCTGGTGCACCGACTGCGGTCGAAGACCGAGGTGCCCCATCACTGGAATGCCGACGTCGACCATGCGCCGAACGGCTTCGACGACAGGCCGTCCGCCTTCGAGCTTCACCGCGGAGGCTCCGCCCTCCTGCAGCAGGCGGCCCGCGTTGCGCACGGCCTCCTCGGCGCTGACCTGATACGACAGGAACGGCATGTCGGCAACCACGAGAGCGCGCGAGGCGCCGCGAGCCACGGCCCGTGTGTGATGAAGCATGTCGTCGAGCGTCACCGCGAGCGTGTTCTCGTACCCGAGCACGACCATGCCCACGGAGTCGCCGACCAGCAGCGCGTCGACGCCCGCCTGATCGAGCAGGCGCGCCATTGTCGCGTCGTAGGCGGTGAGCATCGCGATCTTCTCGCCACGCGACTTCTTCTCCCTGAGATCGGGAACGCGAATCCTGGAAGGGCTCATGACGAAGCCGGCGTCATCGAATGGCGGCGAACGTTTTCTTCAGCCAATCCCCGACGGCCGTGATCACGTCCTTGCTGACGTTGCGATCGGGCAGCGTGCCGTACTCGCTGACGCTGCCGGTGACGGCCGGGACGAGCAGATGGTTGACACCGCGGACGACGACGACCTCCACGGATTTCGATCGGCTTTCCTTTTGCGCGAGGCCAGACAGGCGTTCGACGTGCTGCACCGGAACCTGCTGATCCAGGCCGCCATGCACGAAGAGCATCGGCTGCCGTACGTCCTCCAGCACTCTGGCCGGGTCGAATGTCAGCAGGCTCTGGAACCAGGGCGTGTCCGCTTCTTTGCGCAGTTGCGGCGGGACGGTGTCCCAGCCTTTGCCCGTCAGCACGGCCGAGTGAATCTGTTGTTGCAGCGCGATTCTCTTGTCTCGGTCCTCGGGAGCAGCCTTGGATTGCTCGAGCGCCTGGCGCTGTTGTTCGAGCACGAGGTCCGCGCCGGTCGTCGACCAGCCGGCGATGGAGACGACAGCGGCAATGCGTCGCTCGCGCGAGGCGGCAAGCAGCCCAATCCATCCACCCTCGCCGTATCCGACGACGGCGATGCGTTTCGGATCGACGTCCGCGCGCCGCTCGAGCCAGCGGACGACCGTGCGAACGTCCTCGGCGAAGTCGGTCAGCGTCGCCGACTCGGAGCGGCCTCCGCTCTGGCCGTTGCCGCGCTTGTCGTAGCGGATCGCGACGAACCCCGACTGGGCAAATGCACCGGCCAGTTGCGCCAGCACCGGCACACCCTGCACGACGCCGTCACGATCGCCGACGCCAGAACTCGCGAGGAGAATCACCGCGGGCACGCGCGCGGCGGCGTCCGCCGGCTTCGTCAGCGTGGCGCCGAGACTGAAACCGGTTGCGGGGATGACGACCGCTTCATCGCCCGGGTTCGAGTAGATCTGCGTGCGCGACGTCGAAGACGCGACGTCCTCTCGCACCATGTCCATCGATTCAGACGGGATCGTGACCCTGACCAGATCGCCCTTGGTACTGGCGGTGACGTCGACGGCGACATCGCCAGAAGGGTTGGCGTAGATCAACTCGAAGCGGCGCACGTCGAGGAGGGTCGTTCCGATCTGGATGCGTTCGTTGCGAATCGCCCGGACGCGAACGATGATTTCAGCCTGCGGCACGACGTAGACGCGAAACTCGGCGTCCTCCTCCGAGTTCTCCGCGAGACGACGGGCGAGCGCGACATACGACGCCAGGACGCCGTTGGCATGGATGAGCGTCCGGGGCACGACCTCGTGCGAGACCGACACCGACTGTGACGGCGTAGCCCCCTGGCCTGGCGCGGTCCCCTGGGTCGCGGCTTTGCCACCACCAAACGTCGTGTTGAGTTGCATGACGCCGCCGTTCACCGTCGCATCCAGAGTGAAGGCCAAGGGCGTCCAATCGGGCTGGTAGCGGAACTCCGCGGCGCGGATGGTGACGTTGAGCGGCGCGAGCATCCGCCCCTGGGTCATGATCGAGATCTGTTTCTGGTCGCGATTGAACGTGATGGCTTCGCGCCCGACCGGGCTTCCGCGCAGGAAGATCAGGTAGCCGGTCGCTGGCGTGGATGTGGAGGCCGCCTGTGGCTGGGCTGCCGCAAGGCCGGGCAGACCCAGCAAAACAACGCAGGTACAATGAAGCAGATTTCTGAAGCGACGCACCTCGACGATCGTATCAGGTCTCACTTCCGATGACTCTTGCAGACGAATACCAGGCAATCCAGGAGCGTGCTGCCCTCGGGGCCGTTGCCGCGCGATTACAGATCGCGGTGACCGGGCAGGATCGCGCCGCCTACCTCCAGGGCCTTCTGACCAACGACATCCAGGCCCTGACGGCAGGTACTGGCTGCTACTCCGCCTGGTTGTCGCCGCAGGGCCGTCTGCACACCGACATGCATGTCCTCGAGTCGGGCGACATGATCCTGCTGGACGTCCCCGCCGAGACACTCGACGCAACGATTCAGCGGCTCGACCAGTTCATCTTCACTGAAGACGTCCAGGTGGCGTCGCTGGCGGAGAGCCTCAGCGGAGTCTGGGTGCACGGTCCGCAAGCCGCCGCTCTGCTCGAGCGGGTGCTCGGCGTTGCACCTTCTTTCAACGGGTGGCCCGAGTATCGCCACGGTCGATTCGACTTCCGCGCGTCACCGGTCTCCGTGGTTCGCATCGGTCAACTGGGTGTGCCAGGCTTCTGCGTCTACCTCGAACGTGCGCGAGCGACCGAGTTGGCCTCTGCGCTCGCCGGTGCTGGTGCCGTGCCGGCGTCTGACGAGGCCATCGCGGCGGCGCGAATCGAAGCAGGCTATCCGGTCTTCGGGATCGACATGACGGAAGACACGATCCCGCTCGAGGCCGGTATCGAGTCGCGTGCCATCTCCTTCACCAAGGGTTGTTACGTCGGTCAGGAAGTCATCATCCGTGTGCTGCACCGCGGCCACGGACGCGTGGCGAAGCGGCTGGTGCGCATCCGGATCGATGGTCAACGACCGCAGGGCGGCGCGAAGCTCTACGCCGATGAACGCGAGATCGGATGGGTCACGAGCGCAGCCGACTCACCGCGATCTGGCACAATCGCGCTCGCCTACGTGCATCGCGACTTCGTCAATGCCGGTGCGGAGCTCCAGGTCGACGTCTCTGC